>CAXRBW010000192.1:0-9762 GCA_964228775.1 Pyrinomonadaceae bacterium
ACCTGATCACTTCACTGACCAATGACCCGTTGATCATCGTGCCTGTGCAGTGGCTTGTGAATTCGAAAGGGTCGCCGTCATACATCGCGAGATCAGCATCCTTGCCGATTGCGATTGAGCCGACCTTGCCGTCGATTCCGAGGATGCGGGCCGCATCTATCGTGATGGCGGCGAGCGCATCCGACCATTTCATTCCGTTGCCTGCGGCCATCGCTGCCTCAAAGAGGACGACCCGGGTCTTTGGCACATAGCCTTCATATCCGCTCTGAATCGCGACGGTTATTCCCGCAGCCTTCAGTTTCCCCGCAGTCTCAAGCGACAGACTCTCGCGATCTCCGCCTGGACGCGCCATGGTCGGATGGACGATAACCGAGACACCTGCCTCCTTGATTTCTTTGACGAGCTGGTCTGCTTCTGAGCCTCCGTCGATGATGATGCGGACCTTGAACTCCTTAGCGATTCTGAGGGCGCTCATGATATCGATCGCCTTCTCTGCGTTGATTAGAAGAGGAATCTCTTTTGCCAAAACTTTTTTCCAGATCTCGGTTTTAAGATCCCGCGCGGCATCGGGCTTCGCCCCCTGGGCTTTGATCAGCTCGGCCCGCAGCATCGATATCTGCTTCGCCCTCGTACCCGGCGACTTTCCTTGATTGAGACCTGAGTTGCCGAGTGTGACGGCTACCGCCGCAGTTTGCACAAGAGTGTCTTCCTCGACATTTCTGCCCGTGGTTTTGACGATCATCGTCTGTCCCGGCACGAGTGCGGACGGCTGGTGTCCGGTATGGAGGGTGGTTACGCCAAATCCCCGAACCCATTCGACCAATTTTTCCTGGGCGTCGTATGCGTCGATAGCTCTCAATTCAGGCTGAATCGGCGCGCTTCCATCAAGAGCCATCTGGTCGTGTGGCTGATTCAGATATCCATTGAGACCAATGACAGTTCTCGCATCAATCAGTCCTGGAGTGACCACTTTGGCGTTCACGACTTTATAGCCCGCAGGAATCTTGATTTCGGACTGGGTTCCCACGGCCTCGATCTTGCCGTCCTTGATGAGGACCACGCCATTCACAATCGGCTCGCCCGCCATCGTCCAAATCTTTTCACCTTTGACGGCAATCTGCGCAAGCGCGAGATTCGCTCCGGTCAGAATAAAAAATGCAGCTAGATAGAAGAATTTCATCGGTGACCTCATTACTTTCCACCTCCGTAAACATCGCCGTCAAAACAGTCGAGATCGAAGACTCGGTCACTGCCGGCTCCGAATCCACCGACCGCAATCAGGTAGTCTTCTGGCTTCGATCTGTCGAACACGAGCTTACCTTCGACCCAAGTCTGCTCGACATGGGTGTAGACACTCAGAGGATCGCCACTGAGGACTATGAAGTCGGCGTCCTTGCCAGTCTCAAGCGATCCGATGCGGTCAGCAAGATCGAGCATTACGGCGTTCGCCATGGTCATTCCATAGAGTGCTTTTTCGCGCGACATGCCGAAGCGGACCGCAAGAGCTGCCGAGCGCAGAAACCATCGAGAGTCGGTGATTTGGTCGTCGGTATGGAATCCCGCCAATGCACCTGCCTTTTCGAGGGCGGCGCCGTTGGTCATCGAGACATCCATCGTCTCAAGCTTGCCGCCGGGGGCTTCGATCATGATGATTGACGACGGCACTTTCGCCTTCGCAATTTCATTGGCAACCTTCCAAGCTTCCGACACATGTTGCAACACCAATCTGAATCCGAATTCTTGCTTGAGGCGCAGCACCGTCAAGATGTCATCGTGGCGATGCGTATGGAAATGGACGACGCGCTTACCGTCAAGGACCTCGACGAGCGCTTCCATAGCGAGGTCGCGAGCCGGCATTTTTGATGCATCGCCCGCTGCCTTGCGGATTTTCTCCCGATAGTCTTGAGCTTTGATAAATTGTTCTCTGACAAGTGCGGCCGATTTCGCACGTGTGCCCGGAAACGTTCCGCCTCCGGGACGGATCGGATTGGTGCCGTTAGCGAATTTAATCCCTCCGAAATAGCTTCCATCGGGCCTGTAGATGAGCAGGTCCTCCACCTTAATCGCATCATCCCTAAGTTTCAGGTAAAGCGTCTGTCCGCTGTCGAGATGTCCGGACCCTGGCATCACGTTGACCGTGGTTATGCCGCCCGTCTGCGCTCGCTGAAGACTTCCGGCCCGAGGATTTATGCCATCGAATATGCGCACGTCGGGTTGTATCGGAGCTGATCCGTCAGCACCCGACCCGTCGCCGATATGACTGTGGGAATCGACGAGGCCAGGCATGATGACCTTTCCCGCAGCGTCGACGATGCGTGCGTCAGCAGGAATCTTGATGGATTTTCGGTCGCCGACGGCAATGATCCGCCCGCCTTGAACGACCAGTACTCCGTCGTCAATCGGCTGTCCGACGATCGGGATTATCTTCGCGTTTATGAATGCGGTCTGTTCTTTCTGTGCCGAAATCGATTGGGCGAAGAACAGCGCGACTGCTAACAGAGAGATTGATATTCTTTGCATTTGATACCTGCTGAATTGAATTGGAACGGGAAAAATTAAGGATAAATTGCAATGAAAGGGACGGTCTGTCAAGGAGACTCGAGATCATCAGTTTCGGAGCAGTAGGGATGGAAGTCTGACGATGAATGTCGCGCCGTGGGGAATGTTTCGTTTGGCCGAAATTGTCCCCTTATGATCAGTGACTATTCCGAAGCAGACCGCTAGGCCGAGGCCTGTACCGTCACCCTCGGGTTTCGTGCTGAAAAATGGATCGAAAATCTTCGTTTCATCGTCTTTAGGAAGTCCAACTCCGTCATCGGACATCTCGATTTTGACAAACTCGCCGTCGACATCACTTTTAATCACCAGCAATCCCCCCTCATCCATCGCATCTTTTGCGTTGAGCAGAATGTTAAGGAAAACCTGCTGCATCCGTTCAGGGTCCGCGAAGACTCTAGGAAGATTTCTCGACAGCTCGGTGGTAACTGCGAATGTCTTGAATCTTGGATCGAAGCTCAGAATCCTCAAAGTGTCGATGATTAAGGTGTTGATATCGACCGAGGTCTTTACTGACGGTCTTGAGCTCGCGAAATCCATCAAATCAGTCGCCACCTTGGACAGCCTCTCAATCTGTTGGCTGATGCGCCGTAATTCAGTCTGGACATGAGGGTCAAGCCCATCTCTGTCGAGTAGCAGGCGGACTGCGCCGAGCATTGCGGACAAGGGATTGTTGATTTCATGGCTGACGCCCGCCGAAAGACGTCCGATAGCTGCAAGTTTCTCGGTGCGCATCAATTGGCTGGTAATGTTTTCGAGTCTTGCGATGTCCTCGGCCATTTTCCTGCTCATCGAATTGAAGGCATCGCCCAATATGCCAATTTCATCGTTGGTCGCCCGAGTCTCAACCTGAGCACCATGCTCGCCACTCGTAACCTTGACCGCGGCAACTGTAATCCGTCTCAATGGTCGGGAATAAGTACGGAGCACAATCAAGGCAAGGCAAATGTTCGGTATCAGGGCCGAGATGATGCTGAGCACTACATACTTCTTCCAAGCGTAGACATCGTGTCCTTCACCGAAAGCCCACCAAACAATTGGAAGCTGGATGAAAATGAAGCTGCAGATTGCGACTGTAGCAATCTGCAGGGCAGTCTTGTAGCCAATCGGCAAAAGCCGAAAGCCATCGAGAACCGTCTGAAGCGAAAAGAGCCGCAACTTTAATATCGCGAATGCAAAGACTGCCACGCCTGGTAGTGCGAGGATGGAGGTAAATCTCAAGGGTGCAACATTTCCTGTTGCAATCGAGGAACTGACAGCTGCCACCTGCAGAACAATTGTGATCACGATGCCCGCAAGGACTGCTCCGATCTGCCGCCCCGTCGCGCTTCCGCGATACTGGCGCCATTTAGACATAAGAATCGCCACGCCGTAGATAGAAATTATGGCGATGTATGCTGCAAAGAGGTACGCAAGCGGATCTAGTTTGAAGTCGGGGATAGAAGAGGTGGATATGTCGCGGTTCCACAAAAATCCCGAAATCGCCGCGGGCATCAACACGAGACCTGGAGAGAATAGGACGGCGGCCTTCACCCTGGGAGTCCTTTGATTTTCAGGGAAGACCCATGCGAAGACTGCGAGTGAGTACTGCATCAGCAGGCCGAAGCAAAAACTTATTGCGAGCCACCAGTGAAGTCCATGAAGCTCTGATCCGAACTCCCAAAGCATGATGTCTTTTATGGTCCAGCCGGCGAGAAAGATGTTGAAGCCTGCGAAGGTCTGATTCGCTCGGCTCCTCGGATCCGATATAAAAATGTAAAAGCCAAGCGCGACTATTAAAAGCAGAGAGAAGATATTTAGGACAAGGACCATGTGAGAAGAGCAGACTATTTAAGTCGAAATTTCAACGAGGTTCCCAGAATATTGATCCGACTGAACTCTCTCGTGTCGTTTATTTCGTACATGTAGAAAAGTTCCACTTGAGTGTGACTGCCAAGTCGACGTGCTACTCCGATACTAGAGTCATTCCTCATGAGATTTTTGCCACGAAAGTCATAAAAGACCTCGTTGGCGATGAAGGGCTTGAGGACCTCTTTGCCATTAATAAGCAGTGGGGTTTCAAGCTGAATCCTGTTTCTGTATCGAAAAGAGTTCGGCGCGCCAGATCTTGCACGGAATTCCAGTCGATTCCTGTTCTTGAACGTGAAGCTGCCCGCCTTGGTTTCAAAAACAGCATCGAATCTCGGCCTGCCCTCGGTTTCCTTCCTGTTCTCAAAGGGCTGGGCCGCCCTAAATAAAACCCCCGCCCCCAAAGTCCAATGCTTGGAAACCTTGAAATCGATCCCAAACCCGATTCTTTCATCCGCAGGCCTGCTCATATTTTGTCTGAGACGAAAGTTGCCGAATAAAAGCAGTGTCACTTTATCGGTCTTTCCGTCTACCGCCTTTCGGAGAGGGATTGAAAGCTGAACCTCGTTCCATTGCTGAGCATCGCGTGATGGCGCTGCCACTGTTTGTGAAGCGACAGGTCGAATTACCACAAATCCGATGAACACTAGCAGGGCAACCGTGAAAGACACACGGGCACGATTGGTATGGTTGAGTCGATTGGAATGACTTGGTACTGCCTCAATCATTAAGATTCGATCAAGCGCTTTCGGCTCGAAGCACGGTGCTGACTGCAGGACGAGTGATCGCGAGGTGCTTGCTTTCAGTTTCAAAGCTATTTAGAACTTCGAGTCCCGCCTCATCCCTGAAACTCTCGATTAAGGTCCGCAGGGCTGAATTAATATCAATGCGTACTCCATCTGAAACCGATTCCTTCAGAAGTTTTGCAAGGCTTTCGAGTGCTAAGAGGCGATGGGTTTCGATGATTCGCCTGTTCCGCCGAGCGAGACAGGTCGAACCGATCTCCGGTTTCGAATGTCCACCAACTTCGAAAACAGGTGAAAGGAACGGAGCAGTTAGGCCTCGCGCCGCTTCAAAAGACTCCGAGGTCAACACCAAGTATTTTTCCACTAAAAAAACTATTGCCTTCGAGACGTCGGCGGAAACCTTGCCCTCGGTTGCCCTCTCCAAGGTTTTGAAGGTGTCCTTTACGGCCGCTGGACGCCCAGCCTCACCGCTCTTCATTCCGATTAGGCAAAAAGTTTTCCGAATCACAAATCGGATGGCGAGAATTGGCCATATGAGAAGGGCCACAAACCCCTGCAGGAGTCTTCCTAGCATCGGTCGCCTTGGGCGCGAGGCTACTAGGTGCGCTGCGAAAGGGGCACCGATGGAGAGATAGAGGATTACCAAACTAGTGAATGACATTTAGAGAACAAACTACCTAATTTGAAGATATCACCCTGAGCCGTCCCCGACCAATTAGATTGAGGAGAATTTCAATGGACATTGCTGGCATCGAATTTGCACTTGAGCAAACTCATCGAACCAAAGAAAGACAGTTTCCGGGATGCGGGAGGGGATATCGACCGATGAGCGCTCAACATAAAATCAAATTGATTAAAAAAGGTGCCATGAGACAAGCTGCTCTTATTTCTAAAGTCAATATATTTGAGGTAAAGCCTCGTAATACCGAGGCAACTGTTGCAGGTTGGGTAAGGGAATTCCAGACAAGGAAGCGATCCGCTCCGAAGACTGACGGCGGATTCCATCAGGAGTCCCTTGGGGACAGTAATTCAAGAGATACATCCGATTGAGCTTTCACGGCTAATCTTCTAGACTCGTGAGGTCTTGGCGGTAGCGCTGCGCTATTGCGGAAACTAGGAGCGAAGATTGGTTATGAAAGGAAAAATCGCCATCATTACGGGCGCAAGCAGCGGCATTGGGTTTGCCACCGCAAAGAAATTTTCTGAACAAGGAATCAAGGTCGTCGCAGTTGGTCGCGGGGAAAAAGAGCTTGAAAGGTTAAGGCAGGAATGCGCGTCGACGGGAGACAACATCAAGATCCATCTAGCTGATGTTTGTGAGGGCAAGCAGATGGATCGGTTGGTGGCGGATGTAATTGCCCAATTCGGCCGACTCGACATCCTCGTCAACTGTGCTGGAGTAATCCAGAACGGCACGATTGAGTCAACGTCGATGGATGATTTCGACCGAATGTTGGACCTGAATCTGCGTTCCGTCTTCAGCTTGATGCAGAAATGCGTTCCGCACCTCGAGGCCTCCAAGGGCAATGTCGTAAATATCTCGAGTGTGGCGGGCCCGAGGGCTTTTCCAAATCTTCTTGCCTACTGCGTTTCAAAGGCAGCGGTCGACCAGCTCACGCGCTGCGCGGCGCTTGACCTCGCCCCCAAGGGCGTCAGAGTCAACGCGGTCAATCCCGGCGTGGTTGTGACCAACCTCCACAAACGAGGCGGAATGTCCGACGAGCGATATACAGAATTTCTCGAACATTCCAAGAGCACTCATCCGTTGGGACGAGCAGGGGAGGCACATGAGGGTGCGGATTTGATTTGTTTCCTTGCTTCTGACGCGGCAGGTTGGATAACAGGTGTGACCTACGAAATCGATGGAGGCCGTGCGCTCACCTGCGCACGGTGAAGCTGAGAAGTCTCTCAAGCTTCTGTTTCAGATTTTTTGTGTTTCGATTTTCTGCCAGCAGGATGGATCTTTTCCTGTACCCGAGGCTTCCCGAATGTTTTTGAAGGCGGGGCCGTGGGCTTTCGCTTCGCCGCAGTCACGGGCATTTTCTTTTTTAACTTCTTGGAAGGCATCCGTCGGTTTTTATAACATACCTTTCGATTAACATTGCCAACAGACCCCGCATTCCAATGTCCGCCGTCAACAGATCAGCAAAAACTAGTCCAAACAAAATGTCGCGGCCATCGGCCTTGATGCCTGCTTGGATCTTTTCCTCGGGACCGGCCTCTGTGACGATGGGTATGCTTGGAATGCTCTGGATCGGCCTTGCAGACTCGGAGCCCGATTCGATTGTGAGCGTCCTTGTAGTGTTCGGTTTGGGTGCAACATCTGTTTCGATTTTCGTAAGAGAAGTGGTGTTGAGGGGCGCCGCACGTCGCCGAGCGATGTCCGAGAGAAGGCTTGACAGCGTGTTCGCGGCGGTCAAGGACCACGCTTCTCATCGGACTTCGGAAAAGCTTCAATTGAATGAGCATTCAAGTTGGCTCGCCGAAATTCAAAGAAAGTCGGAAGCCGCTGAGGTGCTCGGGTCTGTCGCTAAGGCTCACCTCGAGGTGTTTGAGTTGTGCGGTGAGTATCTGCGGGTAGTCAGCGAACAGCTCCAGGTTGCGGGTGCGGGCTCGCCACGCATACCGGTTTTTCTGGAGGGTCGGCAAATCGTCGCTAAACTACACCACCAGCATCTGCTCAAATGGGTCGAACTTGAGGTCAGGGCGGCAACTGACGAGGCCGCTATCAAGAAAGAGATTGGTGACAAAATCGCCCTTACTACTCACGCCCTCGACTGTTTGACTCGCGGACTCTCAAGCTATCCGAGCGACAGAGTTCTAACCGAATCGAAAAAGGTTATCGCGGGCGTTCTGCTTTCACTTGAGGTCGCCGATGCCTGCGAACAAATCCGAAAATTCTCCTCAGCCGGGAATCTGGTTGTGGCGCGGGAGATTTTCGAAAATAAGCTCGAGGCGATGAAGGAAGCCGTCTCGGCTAGAGAAATAGATGAAGAGCATTTAAACTTACTCGAGTCCCAGTTGGTGGCGGTCAATCCGAACCCAGCGAGTTAAGTTAGCCATTTATCCAAGAGAGAGATGATTAGTCAAAAATGTCCACGTTGTAAGAGTGCCCGCATCCGAAAGGGATATCGTCCAACACCTATCTGGCAAAAGTTATTTTGCCATTACAATCTACTTTGTGACTCGTGCAATTGGGAGTTCCGCGGATTCGCCCTCCCCGGCACTGTCTCCTCAAAATCTTCACGCAGTTCGAAGGGTGGATCCCGCTGAAATGGTCGGTCCTTCGAGGTGATTGAAAATGCGCCCGAATCCGATTATTCAAAATGCCATCGCGATCCTTGTCCTCGCCACCCTTAGTGTCTCGGCGCAGTCGGGAAGTCGACCTGTCAACGAGAGAAGCCTCGATTATTCCCGCATCCATTTCGGAGACAGAATCGAAGTCGATATCGTCGGCTCTTTGCAAGACGATTGGAGTGGCTCGCTCGGTCCGGAAGGATTTCTCTCGGGCTATCAGCTACTCGATGAGCCGCTGTATGCGCTGTGCATGACGACCGATGAGCTATCTGCTGCTTTGACCGAAAGACTTTCGAAACTGATCAAGCGTCCCGAGGTAGTTGTGAGAATCACCGACAAAACCAACCGACCTCCGGCGGTCCTCACGGGCGCGGTAAGGTCGCCGCGCAAATTTCAACTGAGGAGGCCCGTTAGGCTTCAGGAGATTTTGATACTCGCAGGCGGCCTCGGGGACAAGTCGAGCGGTTCGGTGCAGATTTACAGGCCGGGCGGCCTTTCCTGCGCAGCGGGAGAGGCGGTCAATCGAGCTGCAGGTAGATTCATAGATGTCGAGATTGCCAAGCTTCTCGCAGGTTCACCCGAAGCCAATCCCGAGATCGGAAGTGGCGACCTTGTGACCGTGCTTGAGGCGTCGCCGATTTTTATCGTTGGCGGAGTTGCATCTCCTGGTCAGATATCGACCCGAGGTGATATGACGCTCTCACGTGTGATTGATTCTGCGGGCGGCCTACTCTCTTCAGCGGAGCCCACCCGCATACGGGTTTTCAAACGTGGCGGTTCGGACGCTCCAGTCGAATACAATCTTCTGCGCATCAGGGCGGGATCGGATTCGGATCCAAGAATCGATGCGTTTGATGTCATCGATGTACCACAAAAGGGAAGGAGCCGAAGTTTCACAAGTCCGTACTTAAGAGAGCTTCCGCAGGGAACTCCGTCACTTGAACTTCCTGTGACAATAATCGATTAGACCAACAAATAAGGGCACTATGCCTTGGAAATTGTTAAACATAGTTGGCATTACCCCATAAATCTGCTATCTCTATCTAAACCTAAACCTCTCCGAGGAATGACTTTATGAAACTCAGATTTCCGCGATCAAGGCGGGGTAGAGCGATTTCGATACTGGTTTTGATCGTCGCTCTCATCGCATTTCTAATCTCGGCCGAGCAGATTGCTCTGCTTTATGTAATCGCCACCGTCGCGCTCGTTCTCCTGCTGCTCATCGTCAGTTTTGCCGATCTTGAGAAGGTCGGAAATGGCGACAGCAAAACTAATTAGCAACCTAATCGATGCTGAGATTGGTCCTCGCACTTTC
>CAXRBW010000193.1:0-8270 GCA_964228775.1 Pyrinomonadaceae bacterium
ATCATGGTCGGTGAAATCCGCGATGAAGAGACCGCACAAATTGCGATTCAATCTGCGCTGACCGGACACCTTGTTTTCACGACCGTCCATGCGAACAATGTCATCGACGTCATCGGACGTTTTCTGAACATGGGTGTCGAGCCCTACAACTTCGTCTCATCGCTGAATTGTGTCCTCGCCCAGCGCCTAGTTCGAGTGCTCTGCCCAACTTGCAAGCGGCAATACGATCCGAGCGCACAGGAACTGCTCGAATCTGGTCTGCGGCCCGAAGATGTCAAAGGTCACACGTTCTTCCGCAACATCGGATGCGATGCATGTAACCATTCTGGCTACAGGGGCCGAACTGCAATCCATGAATTGCTCGATATGTCCGACGAGATACGGGAGATGATTATCGCGCGCAGGCCGGGCTCGGAGATCCGTCGCCAAGCCCAGCGCGAGGGGCTTTCAAGCCTTAGGGAATCAGCACTTGAAAAGGTCCGCATGGGCCTTACCACCCTCCACGAAATCAACCGGGTGACCTTTGTCGAGGAAGTCAGAAATAGCGCCTAAACCCCTAAAAATGGGGATTTCGACCGACTACTCGTCAAAAAGGGTCCATATTGGAACCGAATTCCCGGGAAAGCGTGTAAAACCCAATTGATTCATAACTTTAGGTCCGCTCCCAAAGCCGCGAAGACAGTATGAAAAGCATGAAGCAGTTCCGCCCGTTCCTCTCGGTGATAATCCTCGCCGCCGTCTTCTCACCGTCTCTGGCGCTTGCCGGTAACGGAAAAAAGTTTTTTGAAAAGGGAATGAAGCACGAGGCCGCAGAGGAGTGGGACAAGGCCGCAGAGGCATTCGCGCTTGCCGTCTCTGAAAGTCCCAAGAATCCAGAATACCGTTTGCACTTCAGCCGCGCATCGTTCATGGCTTCGCAGATGTTCTACCGAACGGGTGCGATGCTCGCAAAAGAAAAAGATTACGTTGGAGCCTACAACGCATTCCGCAAGGCCTACGCATTCGACCCAGTCAATGAGCTCGCGAAGAACGAGATGGAGCGGATGCAGCGTCTTCAGGCCGAACAGCAGGACACGAAAGCCGAGACACGTGTCGAAGCACCAGCCAAAATCTCACCGCAGCTTCCGCAGATGGAAATCATCAATGTCGGTCCTTACCCAGGCGGCATCGAGACTCAGACACTGATCAAAGATCTTGCGAAAAGCCTCGATCTTAACGTGGTTTTCGATGGTGAGAGCTTCCGCGCGGGCACTAAAAATCCAATCAGCATCGAGCTATCGAACGTCACGGCCGCAAAGGCTCTCGATTACATATTCCTTCAGCAGAATTTATTCTTTCAGAAGGTCGGCCCGAGAACGATACTCGTTGCGAGCGGAAACCGCAGGCAGAATTTGCAGCAGTTGGTTCTGAAAACCTTCTATCTCGCCAATGCAGACCCAAACAAGGTTCAGAAAGTCGTGCAGACCGCAATTCCAGCCCAGCCGGGAAGGACTCCGACGACTGTCCTTGTCGATGAGCCGACCAACAGCGTCACAATCCGCGACACCGAAGAGAACATCAGACTGATTGGCGATCTCATCAAGTCGCTCGACAAGGACCGCGCCGAAGTCGTCATGGATGTTGCCATCTACGAGGTTTCAAAGTCTGATTTGCTGAAGCTCGGCAATCAGATTGGAAACGATTCGCAGCTGACTAATCTTGGCGGTACGACTAGAGGCGTGGTGGGCGCCAACAAAGGCAAGGAAATCTTTGGCAATCTGATCAGTCCCGGAAGTCCGATACCTACCGCCTTCGGTGTCGGTTGGGCAATACCCGCGGCCAATTTGCAGGCGCTCCAGAGCAGAGGTAATACCAAGCTTATCGCCTCGACGCAGGTGCATGCCTTCAATAACGAGAAATCGAAAGCGAGGATCGGTCAGAGGGTTCCGGTGAGGTCTGCGTCCTACGCTCCCGTTGTCAGCATGGGCAATCAGAACAACACCAACAATTTCGTCGGTGATGTTATCAACTACGAGCAGGTTGGTCTGACACTCGAATTCAAGCCGCTCGTGTTCCCTAATCAAGACGTACAAGTCGAGATGACGATTGAATCGAAGGACGTCGTCGCAGGGGGAACATCGCAGAATCCAGTTTTTTCTGAGAGGACGATAAACGGGACCGCGAGAGTTCAGAATAACAAGACGCTGCTTCTTGCCAGCGTTGCGCAGGATGTTGAGAGCAATACGAAGTCGGGCCTGCCGCTTGTCGGCCTCATCCCGATCCTCGGAAGACTCTTCACTGCACCGCAGAACGAGAACAGACAGGTTGATATCGTCATCGCTATCACTCCGCGAGTCATCAGAGTCCCTGCGATATTGCCCGAAGACGAACTTGCGCGCCCGACTGGCAGTCTTGCAGTTCCGACCAGCGGCTCGCTCGAGGACTTCCGAGTCCAGGAAGAGATGAGTGAGAAGTCGGCGAAGAATATCCCAGCGAAGAGTCGAGATTTCAAAGCAGACCAAACGGCCGTCGCAGGTTCGCGAGAGAATACTGAAAATTCAACGACGTCGGTCAATGTGAAGGAGACTGAGGGTCGCACCGATGCGGAGTCAAAGGACGGCGTGTCGTCGGGAAATCAGGTCGCCCAAACGGGGCCCGATGAGCGAGCGGCCTCGGGCCCAGAGCCGGGCGCGCTCAATGCCGCAAGTCTCACATTCGGCGACACTATACCGATGATGAAAAAAGGCGATACGTTCCGCCTTCCAGTTTTCGTGAAGAGTGTCTCGATGTTTCAGTCGGCGGTTCTCGGTGTCAGATACAAGTCCGCATCGGTCAGGATCAAATCCGTGACTCTCGGCGATGTCTTCGGCACCGCCGACGGTACCGCGGTCAATCCGTTTCTCGATGAAGGAGGCAGAACCTACGTGACGCTCTCTCCGCAGAACGGTGTGGCACAGAATCCAAGCGGCATTCTCGCGTGGATTGAAGTCGAGGCATTGGATGACGGTAAGTTCTCACTTGAATTCGACTCCGAGAACACCTCACTTCTGACACCGGCGGGCCGTGCATTCCGAATTTCTTTTCGATGAACATGACCGCACTAAAGGCAGGTTTCCGCAGGCTTTTACAAAGCGAGGATGGTTTCAGTCTGCTCGAGATGATAATCACCCTGGTGGTGCTCTCGATTCTTGTCCTTGGCGCGATTCCACTAGCGCAGAATTCAGTCAAGCGTGAAAGAGAATTGAAGCTCAGGGAGGCCCTGCGTACGATCCGCAATGCCATTGACGAATTCAAGCGCGATGCTGCAGGTGGCTGTGTACAGGGCGCGATCACTTCGGGGAATCCGACAATACAGGGCGGTAGTACGGCTGCGTCCGATCCACGCACGAAGGTAGTCATCGATGACTGCACCATTTTCGACACGGTCAACCTGGACAGATATCCACCCACACTCGAAACTTTGGTGGAAGGCGTCAAGGTCAAGAGTCGCGGCATTGGAATGCCGCAGTCGTCCGGTCCATTTGACGGACGCAATGCGACGGAAATCGGACAGGTGAAGGAGATTAAAAAGTTTTATCTGAGAGATTTGCCGATCGACCCGATGACGGGACGTTCTGACACTTGGGTGCTGCGTTCCTCATATCAGTCGAAGGACTCTTCATCCTGGGACAAGGTTAATGTTTTCGATGTCAGGTCGAGTTCGGATGCGACTTCGCTCGGTGGTGATAAATACAGTGATTGGTAAGAGGATGATTTTAAGTTGCAAAGAGAACGGCGCTCGGGGCTTCACACTGCTCGAGCTCCTGATCGCGATGTTCATAATAATCGTCCTTCTGTCGGTCGCGATTCCCACATATTTTCGGAGCGTTCAACAGGCGAGGGAATCGGTTCTCAAGGAAAATCTTTGGCAGATGCGCAAAGCCATCGACCAATATGTGGCGGACAAGGGCCGTCTTCCGAGAGGAATCTCGGAGCTTGTCGACGCTCAATACCTGCGTGAAGTTCCTGTCGATCCGGTAAGCGACAAGACTCAGTGGAATGAGGTTGTAGGCGAGGATCCAAATTCCGTCGATGGCGGGACCGGCCTCAAAGATGTCCGTAGTCTGTCAGAAGACATGGATTCAGAGGGGCGACCTTACAAGGAATACTGATGTTCTCATCATTCTTCAAACCAAAATTTCCGAGTGCCGCCTTTTCATTTGAAGCGGGTCAAGTTCTCGCGCTCTCCGTGAAAGGTCGCGGTAAGGGTTCCTGTGAGATCGACCGCATCGGTTCGAGTCCGCTCGATTCCGCCGTACTGACACCTAATTTCATCGAGACGAATATTGGGTATTTCGACGCTCTCTCCGAGCAGCTTGAAGACGCGGTGGCAAAAGCAGGCTTGATGGGGCGGAAAGACTGGTCTGCAGCCCTTCCATTAGAGGCCGCGAAAGTCTCAATCCTTTCGCTTGATGCTACTCCTGCCTCGAAGCGGGAACTCGAAGAGATTCTCGAATGGAAGGCGGAAAAGGCATTTGGGCTTGGGGCGGATCGGCTCCGTCTTTCGTTCGGAAAAATCTCAAATGACGCAGAGGGGAGGGGGAGATACCTTGCGAGCGCCGTCGCTCTCCACGTACTTGAAGAATACGAAGACCTATTTGATGGAATGGGACTAAAAGTTGGCCTGACGCTTCCGCGCGCGGTTTGCGAAGCCGACCTTCTTAGCCGACATCTGAAAGATTCCGACACTCTCCTTCTAAGTACCTCGACTAGCAGTTTCACTGCAATGCTGATGCGAGCCGGGGAACCGCTCGTCGTGAGATCTGCCTCTTCGTCTTCAGAAGAGCTCTATGACGAGCTATACAGACTTCTCCTGTTTTACTTAGACAGGTTCGCGGGTGACGACGCCGACCTCGGCGGGATTCTGCTCACTGGTGGAGGCATGGAGAGTCAAGATGTACGGACCGTTGCGGAAGAGGCCCTTGGGGATTCTCCCGAGATTCTAGGTCCGGAAAGTCTCGGGCTCTCCTCGATTCCCGAGGACCTACAATTTGCAGAAATTGCCGCCGCCTACGCCTTGGCGTCGATCTAACCCTAACCAAAGACCATAAAATCGGGCGGAATTTATGCATTTCGGCCCCAGTTTTCCCTTGTCGATACCTTTCCCCCTTACCGTTTGATATCCTGTTGTTTTGGTCTCGAGGTCGATTTTTAGACAAACGACGGGTTCTAAAATGTTTGCATAAAACCTTTTTCGCCTTCGGACCGTCTCTATTACTTGAACTCCTCAAAGGGAAGCCATAGAACGAATTGAAGTTGCACGATTTTAAAGATATTCACCAATGATGAAGAAGCTGAGTTTTATTCTGTTTATCCTTACCGTCCTCTCGGCGGGAGTTTTCGCGCAAGGTGGCGCAACGGACGTAGGTATCAAGGCCAATCTGGCAGGTGGGGAAGTCGTCTCGTCAGATGCGAGTCAGATCGTCATCAAAACCAAGGACGGCGAGATCGTTGCAATAATTTCCGATAAAACTGAATTCAAAGTAGTTCCGCCCGATAATCCGTCACTCAAGGCCGCCGTCGCCGCAGACGCAAAGAGCGTTGGCGCGGGAGATAAACTTCTGGTTACTGGAATGGTGTCGGCGGATCGAAAGACCATACCCGCAAAGGCTGTCTACTTAATCACCAAGGCGAGTATTGCCGACCGGTTGAAAAAAGAAGCCGAGGCTTGGCGCACGAGGGGCATTTCTGGAAAGGTCGTGACCTATAACCCTCAGACGAATGCCATCACGGTTTCAATTAAGGGTCTCATGGGCGACCGCACGATGACAGTCAAATCAAGTGACAAGACCGAGTACTTCAGATATTCAGCTGAATCTGTTCAGTTCAGTGATGCGCGAAAGAGTGTCTTCGGAGAAATCGAGCCTGGCGATGCGATAAGAGCGCTCGGCGACAAGAATGCCGATGGGTCGGAATTGACCGCAGAGAAAATAATCACGGGCGCTTTCAAGACGGTCGCGGGCAACGTCGTATCTGTAAACGTGGAGTCGGGAGAGGTGACGATCAGTGACATCACCTCGAAAAAGAACGTCGTCATCGTCGTTCCAGCGACCGCAACCATTCAGCAGTTTCCTGCCGAGTTGGCACAGCGCTTTGCAATGTTCCAGTCGGGCGGAGGCTTCGTTCGTCCAGGACCTGGTGGCGGGCAGCCTCAGGGTCAGCCGAATATGTCGCAAGGCGGCATGCAGCAGGGCGGAGCGATGAGAGCGGGTGCCGGTCCCGGCATCGACGACATTCTCGAAAGGCTTCCAAAAATTTCAGTCAAAGATCTCAAAGTGGGTGAGATGATCGCCGTCTCCAGCTCTAAGGGAAAAGATGCATCGAGAATCACTGCAATCAAAATGGTTTCAGGCGTTGAGCCGCTGATCCGCGCTCAGCAGGCCTCCCAAGCACGAATGGGTGGTCGCTCAGGTGGCGTCGACGGTGGATTCAGCATCCCGGGTCTCGATGGAGGCTTCGGCATCCCCTAACGCTTTCCCGCAAATATCAGGTATCAAATCATGAGAAATTTATTTTCAGTAATAGCTATCAGTCTACTTCTTGGACTTTCGGTAACGAATGGCTTCGCCCAGCAGACGGGATCGGTGTCAGGGCAGGTCCAGGACAGTCTCGGCAACATCGTCCCAGGTGCGAAGGTGACAATCATCGACAGCACGGGAAAAGAAAAAACTGTCGCCACTAACAAGCAAGGTGAGTACGCATTTTCATCTCTGATTGCCGGAACCTATACCGTTAGAGTCCTAGCTCCGAAATTTGCTCCGTATGAAAATTCGGAGGTGCTCGTAGCAGGCGCTCAGAAAGTTGAGCTAGCGATTGCACTCACAGTCGAGGGTGTCACCGAGCAGGTTGAAGTTTCCAACGCGGGACAGGTTGACAACGACCCCAACAACAACGCCAACGCGACCGTTTTGACCGGAAAGGATATCGAGGCGCTGCCTGACGACCCAGACGAACTCGAAGCGGCCCTGCAGGCCCTTGCCGGCCCCTCCGCTGGTCCGAATGGAGGCCAAATCTTCATCGATGGCTTTACCGGAGGTAGGCTTCCTCCACGCGATTCAATACGCGAAATCCGCATAAACCAGAATCCATTTTCAGCTGAGTTCGATCGGCTCGGTTTCGGCCGCGTCGAAATTCTTACAAAGCCGGGTTCTGACAAGTGGCGGGGCTCTATGCAATTCAACTTCAACGATGAGAGTCTCAACTCGCGTAATCCATTTGCAGTGAACCGAGCGCCTTCGCAAACACGCAACTATGGTGGCAATATCTCAGGTCCGATTAAGAAGGGAAAGTCATCTTTCTTTCTCGATATAAACAACAGGGAACTAGATAACGGCTCGCTCATCAACGCGATTGTGCTGGACCAATCCCTCGCTTCAGTGCCCTATACGCGTGAGCTAACGATTCCCTCGAGGCGTTTTTCGATGGGGCCGAGAGTTGATTACGCAATCAACGATAAGCACACCTTGGTGGTCAGATACGGATTCACGCGGGCAACATCCGAGAACCAAGGCGTTGGAGATCTCTCGCTGCCGAGTCGCGCTTTCGACACCACTAATACAGAGCACGAATTTAGATTGACCGAAACTGCGATTATCAATTCGAAGACGGTCAACGAGACCCGTTTCTCGTTCCAGAACAACAACCGAGAACAGACGGGCGACAATACGATTCCCACAATCAACGTTGCAGCGGCATTTGTCGGCGGTGGATCGCAGGTGGGTCTTAGCTTCAATAAGAACAGGCAGTGGGAGCTCCAGAACTACACGACGACTTCTTTTGGTAAATCCAATCAACACACCGTTAAATTCGGTGCTCGCCTGAGGGGTGTCTCTATTAAGGACAGCACGAGCTCGAATTTCGGGGGAAGCTACACTTTCATCAGTCTCACGAATTTCAGGGACGCGATTGCGAGAACCGCGACACCGGTCCAGTTCAGTATCACCGCAGGCAATCCACTAGCAAAGGTCGACCAGATTGATGCAGGTTTGTTCTTCACGGATGACTGGAGGCTCAGCCCCGCCCTGACACTCAGTGCCGGTTTGAGATATGAAACCCAGAGCAATATAAGTGACGCTGCCAACTTTGCACCGCGACTCAGTTTTGCGTGGTCGCCGGGGGCAGGCGGAGCGAAGCAGCCAAAAACTGTCATTCGTGGCGGTGCGGGAGTGTTCTATGATCGCTTCAACGAAAGCTTTACGCTTCAAGCGAACCGGTTTGACGGTGTTCAGCAACTGAACTATGTGGTCAGTATC
>CAXRBW010000194.1:0-8712 GCA_964228775.1 Pyrinomonadaceae bacterium
CGACCGCACCCGAGGTGCTCGTCTTGATTCCACTATCATCTATCGGATTCGAGACCCGGCGATCGACGGGATTCGTATCTTGCGCTGCAGCCGCCACCGACATCGCTACCGTTATCAGGAAGACGTAAAGATTGTTTCTGAAGAGACTCATTGAACGACCGCGAAAAAGTCGATGCTATCACGAAAACAGAGGCAATCGTGAGACGCGTCCGCTGCCCGAAGGGTTTGCATCGGTTCCTCAATACCTAGTCATTGCGGAACCTTTGGCACCCTTCGTCTTGCGCCCCGCCTTCGCCGCGGAATACAATTTTCAAGGCGTTGAATCTTCAACCCTAAACCTATGCCAAAAGTACAGGAACAGTCCGAGACCGAAGGTAAGAAGCGTTGGGAGTCCGAAACTCTGAAGAAGGCTCTCGATCGTCACCCCGAGCGCAAGCCTTCGTTCGAAGGAATCTCCCTGGAACCAGTGGAGAGACTCTACAGTGAAGAGGACGGTGCTGAGGGTGGAACACCCGGCTTTCCTGGAGAGTTCCCATATAGGCGCGGTATTCATCCGACTGGCTATCGGGGGAAGCTCTGGACCATGCGTCAGTTCGCAGGTTTCTCATCGCCTGAGGAGACCAATAGAAGATTCAAGTATCTTCTCTCGCAAGGACAAACCGGACTCTCGGTAGCCTATGACCTTCCTGCTCTCATGGGACTCGATGCGGACTCCCATCTTTCTGAGGGAGAGGTCGGGAAATGTGGAGTGGCGGTGTCATCGTTCGCGGATTTCGAGGCGCTCTTCGATGGAATCAATCTCGAAGAAGTCACAGTATCCCAAACCATCAACGCACCAGCCTGGATTTTCCTTGCCTTCTACGCGGCCCTCGCCGAAAAGCAGGGAGCGGACCTTAGAAAAATCTCCGGGACGCTTCAAAACGACATATTGAAGGAGTACATCGCTCAAAAGGAATGGATCTACCCGATCAAGCCTGCGATGAAGCTCGTAATCGACACTTTTGAGTTTTGCGCGGAACGCCTACCAAAATTCAATCCAATCTCCGTGTCCGGGTATCACATCCGAGAGGCTGGAGCGACCGCACTTCAAGAACTCGCATTCACACTCCGCGATGGCGTCGAATATGTTCAGTATGGAATCGACCGAGGAATGGACGTCGACTCGTTTGCGCCGCGTATTTCTTTCTTCTTCAATGCCCACAACGACTTCTTCGAAGAGATAGCAAAATATCGTGCTGCGCGTGTCGTCTGGGCCGAAACGATGAAGAACCGATTCGGGGCGAAGGATCCGAAGTCGATGCAGCTCAGATTCCACACACAGACTGCCGGAGTATCACTCACCGTCCAGCAGCCTCTAAACAATATTGCGCGCGTAGCGATCCAGGCCCTCGCAGGCGTGCTTGGTGGCACGCAGAGCCTTCACACGGATTCGTTTGACGAGGCGCTCGCACTTCCGACCGATCAGGCCGCTCTGATAGCGCTCAGAACCCAACAGATAATCGCCGAGGAAACCGGCGTGGCAAACACAGTCGATCCGCTCGGCGGCTCATTCTATGTGGAATCGCTCACCAAAAAGATGATTGATGGATGTCTCGAGTATTTCGAGAAGATTGATTCGTTCGGTGGGATGGTTGAAGCAGTGGAAGCCGGCTTCCCGCAGAAAGAGATACAGGAATCCGCCTACCAGTATCAAAAGGCCGTTGAAAGAGGAAATCAAACCGTTGTCGGCGTAAACAAATATTCAATGACCGAGGAAATGTACCGGACTGAAATTCTCCAAATCGATGAAGCGGTACGTGACCACCAACTCGCGCGCCTCGAACTGACCAAAACCAAGCGTGATGCGGGTGCAGTCGCGTTGGCGTTGGAGAAGCTTAAAAAGGGTGCAGGCACAGGAGACAACCTGATGCCGGCGACGATAGAGGCGGTCAAAGCCTACGCTACCGTCGAGGAAATCTGCTCCGCGCTCCGTGATGTCTACGGCGTTTACGAAGAGCCTGCATTCTAAATTCCCCGATGATTGCCCCAACGGTACTTGCAATCCCCATCTTTCTTTCGATGATCATCATCGAAGCGTTGTATTCGCATTTCACGCATTCTGATGAATACAAAGACACGCGCGATACCGCTTCAAGCATAGGAGTCGGACTTGCGAGCATCGTTTGGGGTGCCCTCTTCGGTTTGGCCACCTATCAGATTTATGAGTTCTGCTATTCGCTCGCGCCGTTCAAATTCCCCGCGGATGCTTGGTGGTCTTGGGTACTGCTTTTCTTCGCCGATGACTTTGCCTATTACTGGTTCCACCGCGTAAGTCACGAGTCTCGTTTATTTTGGAATTTCCATGTCGTTCACCATTCGAGCAAGCGCTACAACCTAAGTGTCGCCGTCAGGCAGAGTTGGTTTGGCGGGATGGTTCATTGGATCTTTTATGCACCGCTCATGTTGGCGGGCTTTTCACCCTGGATGTTCGTGACTATGCACGGGCTCAATCTCATCTATCAGTTCTGGATTCACACTCGCTTCATAGACAGGCTCGGAATTCTCGAATCTGTTCTCAACACCCCTTCGCATCACAGGGTTCATCACGGAATCAACAAGGAATACCTCGACAAGAATTACGCCGGCGTGCTCATTATCTGGGACAGATTGTTCGGGACCTTTTCGCGAGAATCGCGTGAACCCGAGTACGGAATACTTAAACAGCTCGAGACCTATAACCCGGTTCTCATCAATACCCACTCATGGTCGGAGACGTGGTCGGCCCTCAAGGCATGCCGCACCGTTCGTGATGCGCTACGAGTGCTTTTTCTTTCACCTTACCTCGCAGCGACGAGGAGTGAGACTGACAAATGAAAAACTTATTGAGAGTAATTCTTCTAGTTTGCCTGATTCTTCCGGCCGCAGCAGCGGTTGCGGCCCAATCGGGGACGGTTATGCTCACTCCGCAGAAAATGGCGTTGGTGCGCCCGCGTCCGTCGATGCCGCACAAAAAGAGATACCAAGTCACGTATCCCCGAATTTCCGGCGTCTCACCTGAAATTGCGGCAAGGATTGGCGCGGAACTAGATTTCGGCAGAGTTCTAGACATAGACATCGCGTCCCAAAAGACGGATGACGAATGGCTTGACGAAGCAGGTTATCGGGTCTTGATGAATGGCAACGGACTTCTCCAGGTGGAGCTTTCCGCCTCGGGGTCCGCTGCGTATCCTCAGGAATTTTCAAAGACTGTCCTTATTGAGACTGCAACAGGGATGCGTTTACGGGCCGACTCTGTGTTCTTGAATCATGAGTCATTGATTGCGCGCCTCAATGGACTACTCAAGAAGGAAATATCGGCGACGATCGAAGAACTCAGAAAATCGGCGGACGGACCTGGTGAATTCGAATCTCTCGTCGAAGGCGCTGAATGTAGCATGAGCACGCTTGATGACTTTTCAATCGATGTCACTGGAATCACATTTCATTTCAGTTACGGATTTCCCCATGCCGTGCAGGCGCTCGAGCCCGCGGGACTGTTTAAATTGACTTGGATGGAGATGAAACCGTACATTAAACCTTCGGGTTCTTTATTCGATTTCGCAGAGAGACATCAGTGATGAGTAATCGCAAAATACGCGTCCTAGTAGCGAAACCCGGGCTCGACGGCCATGACCGCGGTGCAAAGGTCATTGCAAGGGCTCTCCGAGACGCTGGCATGGAGGTCATCTACACTGGACTCCGTCAGACACCGGAGATGATTGCTAGCGCGGCCTTGCAAGAGGACGTGGATGCAGTCGGAATTTCCATTCTCTCTGGTGCCCACAACACACTCTGTCCACGGATAGTGGACCTTCTCCGTCAGAACGGAATGGACGAAACGCTTGTGGTGGTCGGCGGCATAGTTCCGCAAGAGGATATTGCGGACCTGAAGGCGAAGGGCATTTCCGAGGTCTTCCTTCCTGGCACCTCGACCGATGACATAGTGAATTTCTTGAATGCCAACGTGCGTGCCTGATAGCAATCTCCAATACTTTTAGTGCATTTAAAATTACCGGACCTAAGGTCCGGTTTTTTATTTTCATTTCGACTCTTTCTTTGAATTGACCGCACTTCTGAATTGTTCTTTAATTGTTCAAATATCCGATTCTGTTTATGAAGAAGGTTCGTATTGCCGGGGGTCAAGGTTTTTGGGGCGATTTACTCACTGCGCCCATCGACCAGGTGCGCCGAGGCCCGATTGATTACCTGATGCTCGACTACCTCGCCGAGGTGACGATGTCGATCCTTCAGAAGCAAAGGAAACGCGATCCGAAAGCGGGTTTCGCGCGGGACTTCATAGACCTGATGCGTGAGATTCTTCCGGATTGTGTTGAGAAAGGAATCAAGGTGACCGCGAATGCGGGGGGTGTCAATGTCTCTGGGTGCGCCGAGGCACTGAGGTCGGTAGCGGAAGAACTGGGCCTCTCGGGCAAATTAAGAATCGGCATCGTCACAGGTGATGACATTCTTGACCGCCTACCGGATTTTCTTGCCAAAGGAATCTCACTAACCCACATGGACACGGGCGAGTCCGTTGCCTCCGTGATGGATAAGGTGCAGTCTGCCAACGTCTATCTCGGAGCCGCGCCGCTCGTTGAAGCTTTAAATCGGGGTGCCGATGTGGTCATCGGCGGACGCCTGACGGACACGGGTCTTACTCTTGCACCTTTGATTCATGAATTTGGTTGGAGCCTCGATGATTTTGACCGTATCGCGAGTGGAACCATCGCGGGTCACATCATTGAATGTGGCGGACAGGTGTCAGGTGGCAATTGCCAATATGATTGGCAGAACATTCCACGACTTGAGGACATCGGATTTCCGATAATCGAGGCGGATGCCGATGGCAGTTTCACGGTTACAAAACATGACGGAACTGGCGGAAGAATCAATATCCAATCCGTGCGAGAGCAGCTGCTTTACGAGATGGGCGACCCGACGGCCTATATCACCCCTGATGTCGTCGCTGACTTCACTACAATCGAACTGAGTAATGACGGGCCAGACCGCGTACGGGTATCCGGAATCAAAGGGCGTCCAAGGACGGATTCCTACAAAGTTTCGATCGCATATTCGGCTGGATGGAAAGCAGTGGGCACATTGGTCTATTCGTATCCGGACGCTCTTGCAAAAGCGAAGGCCGCTGATGAGATTCTTCGGGCACGGCTCGGTCGTCTCGGTCTCGATTTTGAAGTCATCCTCACCGAATTCGTCGGAGTCAATGCAACACATGGCCACCTGTCGGGACAGGCGGGTTCAGATATCCCCGAAGTGCAGTTGAGGGTTGGGGTGCGAAGTGAAAATAGAGAGTATGTCGAGCGATTCACGAAGGAAATAGCTCCGTTGATTTTAACAGGACCTCCGGGAGTAACGGGATTTGCTGGCGGACGCCCCAAGGTCGAAGAAATCATGGCATACTTCCCCGCACTGATACCGAAGTCGCTCATCTATCCCGAGGTCGCCGTCATCGAGGCTTAACTTACGATGCTGATTGAGCTTACAAAACTCGCACATGCCAGGTCCGGAGACAAAGGTGACACCGCCAACATCGGCCTGATCGCGCTCAGGGACGAATTTTATGAGTTACTCGTTAAAGAGGTCAGCGCCGAAGCCGTCAAGAAGCATTTTGGTCCGATGGTCAATGGTGATGTCGAGAGATTCGAGCTGCCAAATCTGAAGGCCTTGAAATTTTTGCTTCATGGGGCGCTCGGCGGTGGCGGTACGCTCTCTCTCATGACCGATGCGCAGGGCAAAACTTTTTCCACTGCTCTTCTGCGAATGAAAGTTGAAGTTCCGGATTCCGAGGCTTCACGACTTGGACTTTCTAAATAAAAAAGTATGAAAACCTCTCCTTTTAAGACTCTGATTACATTGGTACTTTCAATTTCGGTTACCGCCCAAACTGTTGGGGTCGGGACCGCCATCATTGGCTTCGACTTGAGTGGCTCCGAAAAACAGTTGGCACTTGAGGCGAAGTTCGCGGCTGGACTGAAGCGGGAGAACCTCCGCGAATGGATGAAAAGGCTGTCAGCGCGGCCCCACCATTTAGGCTCAGCGTATGGAAAGGAGAATGCGGAGTTCATGGCCTCCCTGTTCAGGTCCTGGGGGTATGATGCGAAGACCGAACGTTTCGACGTGCTTTTCCCGACACCGAAGACTCGGCTCCTTGAAATGACCTCGCCCACCAAATTCGTCGCCAAGCTTGAAGAGCCATCGATTGCAGAAGATTCGACTTCGGGACAGAAATCCGAACAGCTCCCGACATACAACGCATTCTCAGTGGGTGGTGATGTGACAGGCGATGTAGTTTATGTGAACTACGGAGTCCCGGCGGACTATGAAGAACTTGCTCGAAGGGGTATCAGCGTCAAAGGAAAGATTGCACTTGCTCGCTACGGCGGTTCATGGCGCGGTATCAAACCCAAGGTTGCGGCAGAAAACGGTGCAATCGCATGCCTCATCTACTCTGATCCAAAGGACGACGGCTTTTTCAATGGAGATGTTTACCCCGTCGGCGCGTGGAGAAACAAAGACGGTGTGCAACGCGGATCAGTCGTCGATGTTCCCGTCGCAACAGGAGATCCCTCGACTCCAGGCTATGGGTCAGTTCCCGGTGCGAAACGTCTTAGTGTCCCCGAAATTGAAACCATCACCAAGATTCCAGTGATGCCGATTTCATACGGGGATGCCGAGCCGATACTAAGAGGTCTCGGTGGGCCCGTCGCACCTGCCGCATGGAGGGGTGCACTGCCGATTACTTACAAGCTCGGCGGGCAAGACGCACTCAAGGTCAGATTCAAAATCGATTTCAATTGGAATGTTGTTCCACTCTATAACGTCATAGCAAAACTCGAGGGATCAGAGTTCCCTGACGAATGGATTATTCGCGGCAACCATCATGATGCGTGGGTCAACGGAGCCAGCGATCCCCTATCAGGTGCGGTGGCGGAACTTGATGAGGCAAGAGCAATCGGTGAACTTGCAAAGAAGGGATGGAGGCCGCGTCGAACAATCATCTATGCAATGTGGGACGGTGAGGAACAGGGATTGATCGGCTCGACCGAATGGGTCGAGACCCATGCCGAGGAACTCTCAAAGAAAGCTGCGGTTTACATCAATACCGACTCGGTTGGACGGGGATATCTTGGAATGGGGGGATCGCACTCGCTTGAGCGCTTTATCAATGAGGTCGCAAAATCCGTCAAGGACCCCGTGCATGGAATCTCGGTATGGGACAGAGCACGCGCAAGGCAGCTTGCAGACGGCGGAGGTGCTCGCGATCTTAGCGAATCCGGTGACATGAAGATTGGTGCCTTGGGTTCTGGATCCGACTACACGCCATTCCTTCAGCATCTCGGAATTGCCTCGCTAGACCTCGGTTTTGGTGGGGAGGGTGGTGGAGGTTCTTATCACTCAATCTATGACTCCTTTGACCATTTCACTAAATTCGGTGACTTTGATTTTGCATATGGCAACACGATGTCAGAGGTCAGTGGCCGCGCCGTGTTGAGACTTGCGAACGCCGATGTTCTTCCCTTCCGCTTCACAAGTCTTTCTGAGACAGTCGCGCAATATGCGGCGGAAGTTTCAAGACTTGCCTCGCAGATGAGGGATGAGACCTCGCGACGCAACGGATTGATTGCCCGCGGAATTTTCGATGTTACAAGGAATCCGAAAGAGCCTCTCTCCTCACCAATCACTCAAGCCGAAGTTCCCGCAATAGATTTTTCACCTCTACATAATGCGCTCAAGCGACTTGCTGAAACCGCCAAGAGATATGACTCGGCTGCGCCTGCTATGAAAGGCAGTCGCGGTCTGAACGATGTGTTACTGCTGGCGGAGCGATCCTTGGTAGACGACGGCGGACTGCCCAACCGTCCTTGGTATCGGCACCAGATATACGCTCCTGGCTTTTACACAGGTTATGGTGTGAAGACTCTGCCCGGGGTCCGAGAGGCGATCGAGCAGCGCCAATTCGAAATTCTGCCGCGGCAGATTGACCGACTCGCCAACGCGCTCAATGCATTGGCGGACCAGATAGAAAAGGCGGTTGCGATGGCCTCCTCGAAATAAAACATGAGCGAGCTTACCTCTGAGATCAAGAATGATGTCCTTTATCTAGCGCTCAACAGACCGGAAAAGCGGAATGCGCTCAATCCGAGTCTCGTACGTGAGTTGTCGGAGGCATTGCGGGTCGCCCAGAACGGAGGATCGGTCAAAGCGGCCTTGATAACGGGTAACGGTGATGATTTCTGTTCAGGTGCGGATCTCGAGTCACTCCGACAGATTTCAAAAAACTCGAGAGATGAGAATCTTGAGGACGCTCGAATGCTCGGGCGACTGTTTTCACAAATCCGTGCCCTCAACTTCCCAGTGATTGCAAAGGTCAGGGGGCGGGCACTCGCTGGTGGATGCGGATTAGCTACTGCCTGCGACCTTGTGGTCTGCTCGGAGAGCGCGGAATTCGGCTACCCCGAAGTCCATCTCGGATTCGTTCCCGCAATGGTTGCGGCCATACTCCGTCGAAAAACATCTGAAAAAGTCGCTTTTGAACTCCTCACGAGGGGAGCCAGATTCTCGGCCCAAGAGGCCAAGGAGTTTGGTCTCGTAAATCACGTGTGGAGTGAAGCGGATCTCGACCGCGAGACTGAGGCACTCCTAGACTCATCCCGAAAGCTATCAAGGTCCGCAGTC
>CAXRBW010000195.1:0-3400 GCA_964228775.1 Pyrinomonadaceae bacterium
TCAAAGAAAAAATCGTTTTTTGCAAAATCTGCAACAACCTTACCGATGTCGATCCGTGTCTCTATTGCACTACACCGACGAGGGATCGCTCAATAATCTGCGTTGTTGAGGAGCCTTACAATTTGGTTGCAATCGAGAAGACACGCTCATTCAAAGGTCTTTATCACATCCTTCACGGAAGTCTCTCGCCGATACGCGGAATCGGTCCCGACGAGTTGATGCTGGCCAATCTACTTCCGCGCCTCTCACCTGAAAACAACGAAGGTGTTACCGTCAAGGAAATAATTGTCGCCACAAATCCGACGACTGAGGGTGAAGCGACCGCAGGTTATATTTCGCGACTTTTGAGGCCGCTTGGTGTCAGAACGACTCGAATCGCGATGGGAATGCCAGTCGGCAGTGATTTGGATTTCGTCGATGAAGTGACGATGGATAAAGCTTTGGCTAATCGGCACGACATATAGTTTTTAAGAAAGCGGATTTGGCCGGGCTCTCCGCCCGGTCTTTTTCTTGGAAGGACTGATGCCCGCATCGATGGGAAAAAACAAAGTCTCCAATACTTTGACTAGAACCCTGCGACATTCCGAGGTTTCTCCTGACAGGTCGGGGTTCAAGGTATTGGACGGATTGGCACCGGGTGACCTGCTCACATGGGATGAGGTTTCCGAGATTCATTCGGTGAGGAACGGAATCAATCAAAAGAACGGGATACTCGTCTCTCTCCTCACGGATTTTGGAAGACTGACCCGCTGTTATCCTGATTTCCACGGTGATACGACAGACGTCATCCACTACACCGGCGCTGGCCGTCGAGGAAATCAGAAGCTGGATGTTTTTAACCGTGCTCTGCTGGATGCGATCGAGCGCGGTCAATCGGTTCCACTTTTCAACAAACTCAAGGTCGGGACGTGGCAGTTCCTCGGATTATGGCGGGTGTCAGCCGGTGAGTATGTCCACGAGCAAATCAATGACCGCATGGTCTGGAAATTCCGTTTAGAAAGGTTTTCTGAGTGAGGTTGGGACCGCCCGTTTTCCGACCTTGAATTTAGGTTTGTATAAGGCAACAATAGGACGCCTAAGATGGATACTAGACAACAATTAGAGGTGTTGAAGAAGGGGACAGTGGACCTCATCCGTGAGGAGGACCTAGTCGCCAAGCTTGAACGTTCTGCAAAGACCGGCAAGCCGCTTCGCATCAAATTGGGTGCCGATCCGACCGCGCCGGACATCCATGTCGGCCACACAGTAGTAATTCGCAAGCTGCGTGCTTTTCAAGAACTGGGTCACACCGCGATATTTCTCATAGGTGATTTCACCGGCATGATTGGCGATCCGTCGGGAAAAAACGTCACGCGGCCGCCACTTTCAAGGGATGAGATCGCCCACAATGCCGAAACCTATAAAACCCAGATCTTCAAGCTACTCGATCCAGATAAGACTGAAATCAGATTCAATTCAGAGTGGTTTGAGCCCCTAGGTGCCGCCGGCTTCATCAAACTTGCATCACAGACGACGGTGAAGCAGATACTTGAACGCGATGATTTTGAGAAGAGATTGAAAGAGGAGCGCCCGATCGCCCTTCATGAATTGCTGTATCCCCTAGTTCAAGGTTACGACTCAGTTGCACTTGAGGCAGATGTCGAACTCGGTGGAACCGATCAGAAATTCAACCTGTTGATGGGTCGCAACCTGCAGAGGGAATATCAACAAGAGCCGCAGGCTATCATTACAACGCCACTGCTCGAAGGACTTGACGGCGTCAACAAGATGTCAAAGTCCCTCAACAACTACATCGGGATAAATGAGCCGCCGAATGAAATGTTCGGCAAGGTGATGTCGATATCAGACGACCTGATGTGGAGGTACTACGAGTTACTGACGGATGTGTCACAGGTGGACATTGAAAGGATGAAAGCAGGTGGGGAGAATCCACGTGACCTTAAAGTTGCTCTCGCAAAGTCGATAATCACCGACTTCCATTCCTCTTCGGCCGCCCAGTTGGCAGAAGACGATTTCATCTCGAGATTCGTAAAAAAAGAGATTCCCGACGAGATTGAAGAGAAATCGATGGAAAAAGGAGCCTACGAACTTGCCGACCTGCTGAGTCAAACCGGTCTCGCCGCCTCAAAGGCTGAAGCGAGAAGACTGATTGAGCAGGGCGGAGTGAAACTCGATTCTGAAAAGGTATCAAATCCCAAGGCGATGGTTGACCTTGATGGTGAAATTTTGATTCAAGTAGGTAAACGCCGATTTCTGAAGTTGAAAACTTCGTAGTGTTCCAGCCTGCAGTAATTAGAGAAAGTGATGAGTAACGAAGGAAAATTCAAAGTAGGCCTCATACAGATGGCAATGTCAGCCGACGTGGACGAGAACCTTCGTCGCGCGGCGGCATTCGTCGAAGAAGCCGCAGAAAAAGGCGCGGAGCTAATCTGTCTACCCGAAATGTTTCGCTCGCAGTACTTCTGTCAACGCGAAGATATCCGTCTATTCGATCTTGCAGAACCGATACCAGGACCCTCCACTGATCTGCTAGGGCAGGTTGCGAAATCCAAAAAGGTAACCGTCATCGCGCCCGTCTTCGAAAAAAGGGCAGTCGGTATACACCATAATTCGCTAGCAGTAATCGATGAGTCAGGCGCGGTCAATGGCATTTATAGAAAGATGCATATACCGGACGATCCCGCCTACTACGAGAAATTCTATTTCGTGCCGGGAGATCTAGGTTGGAAGACGTTCGAAACGCCGAAGGCGAAAATCGGTACCCTGATTTGCTGGGACCAATGGTTCCCCGAAGGCGCGCGCCTAACCGCCCTCCAAGGTGCTGAAGCACTTTTCTACCCAACGGCGATAGGCTGGCATCCAGCGGAAAAGGAACAGTTCGGGGCATCTCAAAGGGATGCATGGAAGACAATTCAGAGATCTCATGCCATCGCTAACGGTGTGTTTGTCATCGCTGTGAATCGAGTAGGCCATGAGATTCTCAGCCCGGGTACAGATGGAATTCAATTTTGGGGAACAAGTTTCGTCGCTGACCCTTTTGGAGTTGTCCTCGCCGAAGCTTCGACCGACAAGGAAGAAGTACTCGTGGTTGAGCTCGATCGTGCCCGCATGGAAGATGTGAGACGTAATTGGCCCTTCCTCAGGGACAGAAGAATCGAGGACTACGGCGACATCCGAAAGCGGTTTCTCGACTAATCAACAATGGCAATCGAAAGCAAGAAGACACCTCTTGCCGCAGGCTTTACGATGCCTGCGGAGTGGACACTCCACCGCGCCACGTGGATTGGTTGGCCCAAGAATAAGAATGATTGGCCCGGCAAAATCGCGCCAATCCATTGGGTCTACGGGGAGATTGCAAAAAAACTCTCAGAATCGGAAACAGTGGCGATGTTGGTTGAAT
>CAXRBW010000196.1:0-3242 GCA_964228775.1 Pyrinomonadaceae bacterium
AGAATAGCCGCTAAGCCTGCTGCGACCGCGGCCTTCACCCTCTGATTTATCGACTTATCGGAATCGCCGTAGAGTGTCCTCCTCTCGGAGTGCCCAACAATTACCAGACGACATCCTACGTTGCGAAGCATCTCAGCGGAAACCTCGCCCGTGTGCGCCCCATCAGAATTGGTAACCGCACAATTCTGACCGGCTACCATTAACCCCGAACCTTCGAGACGGTCGGCGACAGCTTTCAGATGAACATTCACCGGTGCGATAGCGATATCGCATTTGCTGACTGCTGAAACCTTGTTCTTGATTGCAACTGCGTCATGCGTTGCATCGTCCAGCCGCTTGTGCATCTTCCAATTTGCAACTATGAGAGGGCGCCTCATGATTGAATCTCCTCAAGGGCCTCGACACCAGGGAGCGGCGTGCCGGCGAGAAATTCAAGGGTCGCACCGCCACCGGTCGAAACGTGGGTAATCTCCTTTCCAACACCCGCCTTGTTCAGCGCGGCGACCGAATCGCCCCCTCCAACGATGGATATGGCGCCATTCCGAGTGGCTTCGGCGACCGCGAGGGCAATACCGATCGTTCCCTGGTCGAAAGGCTCTTCCTCAAACATTCACATCGGACCATTCAATAATATGGTCTTTGCCCCCTTGATTACCGCAGAGAACCGCTCAACGGTCTCAGTACCTATATCAAGTCCCACAAGACCTGTATTTGTGAAGTCCACCGGAATTGTCTTTCTGGAATTGAGAGGGTCATAGGAATCCACAACCTGATGGTCAGAGGGAAGAATGATTTCGGTTCCCGCAAGACGTGCAGCCTCTTCTGTCTCAAGAGCCCTAGGCATTAGCTCGTCTTCAACAAGAGACTTCCCTACGGTATATCCATTGGCCTTTAAAAAGGTGTAGGCCATTGCGCCACCGATGAGGAGTTTATCCACCTTGCGTTTGATCAGTGATTCAATTACCGGAATCTTATCTGAAACCTTGGCCCCGCCCAGGATTGCAACGAACGGTCGGAGCGGATTATCGAGTGTCTTTCCAAGGAACTCGAGCTCCTTTGCCATCAGGAGGCCCGCGACGGATTGAGGGACGAAGTGCGTGATGCCCTCTGTGGAAGCATGTGCTCGATGGGCGGCACCAAATGCGTCGTTTACAAACACTTCGCAGAGAGCTCCGAGTTCTCTTGCGAAGGCTGCGTCGTTCTTTTCTTCTCCCTCATGGAATCTTAGGTTCTCAAGAAGAAGGACCGTGCCACTGGCCAAATTAGAACATGCGGACTGAGCACTGTCTCCGACACAGTCGGAGACAAACTCCACATTACGACCGATCAGCTCCCCTAGGCGTGCCGCCACAGTCCTGAGTGAAAATGCGGATTGGTTGAATTCCCTTCCTGCCTCCGCGGCTTTCTTCTGTTCCTTGAGAGGGCGGCCGAGATGTGAGGCCAATATCACCTTTGCGTCTTGCTGAAGAGCGTATTCAATGGTTGGAACGGCCGCGCGAATGCGCGTGTCATCTTTGATTTCGCCGTTTTTGATCGGAACATTGAAATCGACTCGCACAAGAATCCGCTTTCCGCGGATATCGACATCTCGAAGCGTTTTCTTCATTTTAAAAAACAAGGCCGGGGATTCCCGGCCCTACTGCTTAATTCCAGCCCTTCTGGGCTATGTGTTTCACGAGGTCCTTGACTCTGCAAGAATAGCCCCATTCATTATCGTACCAAGAGAGAATTTTCACCGTCGATCCGCCTATAACCTTTGTGTTCTCAGCATCAACTATCGAAGAGTGTGGATTTCCCCTGAAATCCACTGAGACTAGCGGCTCGTCGCAGAAAGAGAGTATTCCCTTCATCGGACCGTCCGCGGCTGTCTTGAGGGCGGAGTTGACCTCTTCAACCGTAGTTTCCTTCTCGATGTTGATCACCACATCAACCAAAGAAACATTCGGGGTTGGAACTCGCACGGAAATTCCGTCAAATTTTCCCTTCAGCTCCGGAATAACCAATGCGACGGCCTTTGCGGCACCTGTTGATGTTGGAATCATCGAAAGCGCAGCGGCCCTTGCCCGCCTTAGATCCTTGTGCGGCAGGTCGAGTAGTTGCTGATCATTCGTATAGCTATGAATCGTGTTCATGAGGGCGTTTTTTATTCCGAATTCCTCATGAATCACCTTTGCAACGGGGGCAAGGCAGTTCGTGGTACAGGAGGCATTCGAGATGATGTGATGCTTCGATGGGTCATAAATCTCACCGTTCACGCCAAGCACGATTGTCACATCCTCACCCTTGGCCGGAGCTGAAATGATGACCTTTTTGACAGACCCCTTGAGATGCTTCGCGGCAGCAGAGGCGTTAGTGAACCTACCAGTCGCCTCAATCACAACCTCGGCACCAACAGATGACCAATCAATCAACCCCGGGTCCCGTTCGCTGAACACCTTGAAAGTGTCTCCGTCGACCGTGATTGAATCTGAAGAGCAGGAAATCTCGTTTGAGAGGTTTCCCATCACAGAGTCATATTTCAGAAGATGCGCAAGGGTCTTGGTGTCCGTCAGGTCGTTAATGGCGACGAAATCGATTTCCGAATCGCCGAGACATGTTCTGAGGACATTACGCCCTATTCTCCCGAAGCCGTTGATCGCAACTTTGATGCCCATCTGTATCAATCTCCGTCACTAATGTGAATGTCGTGAATCTTAAAAGATAGCCTAAAGGGGGCATCTTTTCAATGCGAATTTAATCTCACTAGCTAGCCCAATATCGTTGCTGTAAGCACAATATGCCTCTAAACTGTATAGACGGTCGCAGCGCGACAATCGGAGAACAATGGTATTTCGAACTTTCACATTAGGACTAGGCAGTCTTTTTCTATTAATCGTTTTTGGACTATCTTCCGCTAGCGGACAGATTGGTGGCGCGGTGCAGAGTCAAACAAAAACGGCCCCGCTCTCACTGAAGGATGCTATCCACCTAGCCCTTGAGAACAATGTAAATATTGAGGTCTCAAAGGGAGATCGAAAGATTGCCAATAACAGGCTTCGATCTCTTTTGGGTGGCTATGATCCCGTCCTCACGACTACGCCGAGATATACGAACAACAAGCAACCGCAGACAAGTACGCTCGGTGGTGCAGATCTTTCCGGAGTTACAAGAAGCAAGGAGTTTCGGTTCGACACGAACGTTCGGACTGGGGTTCAGGCGACAGGTGGCGACCTAACCGTTTCATTCAATAACGGAAAGAACAC
>CAXRBW010000197.1:0-5919 GCA_964228775.1 Pyrinomonadaceae bacterium
GGGCTGCCTGCCTCAGACGCGATTCGTCCTCCGAAAAGCCCTCGAATTGAACCTCCCGGCAATCGCACTGATCAACAAAATCGACCGACAGGATGCAAGGCCTGAGGAGGTCGTCAACGAGGTCTATGATCTTTTTATCGATCTTGGAGCGAGTGACCAGCAGATCGAATTCCCAATCCTCTACTCGATTTCGCGTGACGGCATCGCAAAGAAGAATTTGACCGATGATTCAAAAAGTCTGCAGCCGCTGTTCGAACAGGTCATCACGACTGTTCCTGCCCCGAAATCCATCAGAGAAGACTCTCTCCAGCTCCTTGTCGCGAACATCGACTACAACCCGTTCGTCGGACGACTAGCAATCGGCAGAATCTTTTCGGGAAGCATCGCAAAGAATCAGGAGGTCATGGTTTGCAAGCGTGACGGCTCTACTCAAAAGACACGAGTCAAGGAACTTTTCGTCTTTGAAGGGCTCGACAGAGCGACTGTTGACGAGGCTGGTACTGGGGAGATAGTCGCCCTTGCAGGCTTCGACGATATCAACATCGGCGAAACAATCACCTTGGTCGACAACCCCAAACCACTCCCGGTCATCGCGGTCGATGAGCCGACCATTTCGATGATTTTTGGAGTCAACACCTCCCCCTTCTCGGGTCAGGAGGGCAAATACGTCACCTCTCGGCAGATCAAAGATCGATTGGAAAAGGAATTGCTTGGCAACGTTGCACTCAGGGTAGCCGAGACTGACTCGCCTGACAGCTTCAAGGTTTCAGGTCGCGGAGAGCTTCAACTTGCAATCCTCATCGAGATGATGAGACGTGAAGGTTTCGAGCTGCAGGTGTCCAAGCCCGAGGTAATCACGAAAAAGAATGAGACGACAGGTGCAACTGAAGAACCGATTGAGCTCGTCGTCATCGATGTACCCGATGAATTCATCGGCGTCGTCACCGAAGCACTCGGCAGGCGCAAAGGTCAGATGACCAAAATGGTCAACAACGGCTCGGGTCGCGTGCGCCTCGAGTACGAGGTGCCCTCGCGTGGATTGATTGGATTCCGAGGTGAATTCCTTACCGAGACTAAGGGCACTGGACTCCTCAACACGATGTTCCTCCGCTTCGACAAGTGGCTCGGTGAACTAAAAGGCAGGGGAACTGGGGCGCTGATTGCCGACCGCATGGGCGAGTCAACCACCTATGCACTTTATTCACTTCAGGAACGCGGCGTTCTCTTCATCAAGCCGCAGACGAGAGTTTATGAAGGGATGGTCGTCGGAGAGAACGCGAGATCGGTCGACCTCGACGTCAATGCAATCAAAGAGAAGAAGCTCACGAACATGAGGGCATCGTCCGCAGATGATGCCATGAGACTTGTCCCGGTCAAGGATCTCTCTCTCGAAGACGCACTCGAATTCATCGCTGAAGACGAATTGGTGGAAGTCACTCCGCAATCCATCAGGCTGAGAAAGCGTGTTTTGAAATCCAACGAGCGGCCGAAGAAACCGAAGGGGGACTGAGGTTACTTCTGTTCTTCCTCGGACTCGGGATCGAAATCCTCGTAGCCGTGGGAATCATCATAGTAGTAACTTCCCTGAGGGGAGTCTTCTGAGGCGTCGTCCGCAGCTGCGGTCGGCGTCTCTTTTTTCTTTTGGTCTGTTTCGGGCATAATTACAAAAACTTTTAGAACAGCTGAGAATCTATCAGATTACCCGCTTGATAAGAAGATTGGGCTATTGAGAAAGAGTCTCTCGGAGCATTTCATATGAAGAAACTTTTCATCCTGGCGTTGCTGACCTTGCTTCCCCTGCCCATGGTGTCCGCGCAGACACTCGATGTCCGCACCATCATGCGTGAGCCATCGATCGCGGGTATGCGTGTCGAATCCCAGCGACTTTCCCCGAACGGCGAGTTTGTCATTTACGCCTGGAGCGCAGAGGCTCGCGAGCCAAAAGACCTTTACTTTGTCTCGACAAAAGGTGGCACGCCGCGGCTCTTGGTAAAAGCAGAGGAAAATTTTGAGGCACGGACGGGCGCGGCCGAAAGTAAACTCAACTACGGATTGATAGTGCGTGATGAGTTCGCCCGTGCACGCGAGAAAGGTCTCGGTGGAATCGATATCTCGCCCGACTCAAAACGATTGCTATTTTCACAAAACAGCGATGTGTATGTGATTGAGCTCGGCGATGCCGCCTCCAAACCTCGTCGAATTTTTCGAACGCAAGGTGCGGAATCCGGCGCCAGGTGGCTCGGCAATGACAGCATTCTCTATTCGATGTCTGGCAACTTCTTTGTCATCACCCTCAAGGATGCTTCAGTGGTCCAGGTGACTAGAGAGGCCAATCCTCAGAGTTTTATCTCTGTCTCTGGAGTGGTTACAACCCAAGATTCGAAACTTCTTGCTTACGTGGTTTCGGATGGCTCGAAGCAGAGGGCGCTATTCGTTCCAAGCTACCTGGATGAGTTCGTCCAGACTCCTTCGAGCAGGCGCGGCTTCAACGATCAAAAGATTTATGTCTCGCGCCTCGACGGTGGACAGGAGCGGCCTTTTGAAATCACGCTGCCGAAATCCGAAGGTGTCGGTTACATCCGAGGACTCGATTGGGCCGCGGATAACTCGTCACTGCTTGTCGATCGAATTGACCAGGACCTCAAGCGCCGTCAGCTGTTCTACATCACTAGCGCTGGCTCGAAGGACGAGAAATCAATACTCGTCACAGAAGAAGTCGATGAAAAATGGGTCGCGTCCCTCTCACGCATCGTCGAATCAAATCCAAAAGATCCAGGAGTCCTCTTTTTCGGAAGCGAACGTGACGGCTTCAACCATCTGTATGTCGCCAAGTTGAATAATGACCAATTCAATATCTCCCAAGTCACCAAGGGACAATTTGAAGTCGACTGGGCGAAATGGAGTCCGAGCGGTGAAACAATAGTGCTCAGTTCCACCGAGAAGGGGGCTTCGGAACGGCAGTTTTTCGAACTCAACCTTGCGGTTAATGAACGTTACCCGATCACCTCGGGTCAGTCTGGTATGAAGACCGGCGCCCAGCTCGAGGGTGATGGAATGCCCGTACTTCTCTACGAAGGATCGACCTGGAATAAACCCGGCGACCTCTTCGCGATTTCTGTTTGCACTAAATGTCGTGCCATTTTCACGCCTGCTCGGCTGACTGATACCGTGCCCGCAAACTTTTCCTCAATGAAGTGGAATGCGCCGAAGTTCATAGACATTCCTTCCCGTGACGGAAAACCGATCAAATCAAAAATCTATCTTCCCGAACAGTTTGAGTCAGAAGTCGCATCGGCAAAAAAGAGAGGCGGGCGAAAAGTGTTTCCGATGGTGATATTCGTGCATGGAGCGGGCTACCTCCAGAACACGATAAACGGATGGAACAACTATTACCGTGAATTCATGTTCAACCAGCTTCTGACACGCAAGGGCTATGTTGTTCTTGATATCGACTATCGCGGGTCGGCGGGTTACGGAAGGGATTGGAGAACCGATGTCCATGATTTCCTCGGAGGAAAGGACTATGAGGATCACATCGATGCCAGCGATTATGTAGTTAAGAACTTCTCGGTGGACGGCGACCGGGTGGGCGTCTACGGAGGTTCTTATGGCGGCTTCATGGCTGGAATGCTGATTACGCGGGCACCTGAAAAAGTGGCGGCGGCTGCGGCCTTGAGGCCAGTATTCGACTGGAAGAATTATTTTTACTCAAGTCCGATTTACACAGTGGAGAGACTTGGGTTCCCTGAAAAAAATCCCGAGGCCTACCGCCGATCTTCACCAATCAGCTATGCGGAACAGCTCAAACGACCGTTGCTGATATTGCATGGACTTGTCGATTCAAACGTTCCCGCTCAGGATTCGATTCAGATGATCGAAAAACTTATGAGACTCGAGAAGACGAAATTCTTCGAGGCGATGCTTTTTCCTTCGGAGGATCACGGCTTTATCCGCCCAAGTAGCTGGGCTGATGAATATGAACGCATCGAAGCCTTTTTCGACAAACACCTCAAATAATTGATAAGAAAAGTCTTTAATAGGATAATTACGGGACCTGGAATTTTCGGTCCCGTGATTTTTTAGACCATGCGGATTTTAGTAACCGGCGGCGCCGGATTCATCGGCTCGCATCTTTGCGAGAGACTCCTTGGAGAGGGAAACGAGGTCGTATGTCTCGATAACTTCTTTACGGGAAGCCGTGAAAACATCGCGCATCTGGCTGATAGGCCGGGTTTCTCAGTGGTCGATCATGACATCACAGAGCCCATACAACTTGAAGCCGACCGCATCTTCAATCTCGCCTGTCCCGCGTCACCGATCCACTATCAGCACAACCCAGTCAAAACGGTTAAGACCAACGTGATGGGCGCAATCAATATGCTCGGCATCGCCAAGCGAGTGGGTGCGAGAATATTGCAGGCATCGACTTCCGAGGTTTACGGCGACCCTGCCGAGCATCCTCAGCGCGAAAGCTACTGGGGCAACGTAAATCCGATCGGGCCACGTAGCTGCTACGATGAGGGCAAGCGTGTTGCTGAAACACTTTTTACCGATTATCACCGTCAGCACGGAATCGATATTCGCATCATCAGAATCTTTAATACTTACGGTCCGAGGATGCGAGAAAATGACGGGAGGGTCGTGTCGAACTTTATAGTTCAGGCGTTGAAAGGTGATGAGCTGACGATTTACGGTTCAGGAGAACAGACTCGGTCGTTCTGTTATGTTGACGACCTTGTCGATGGGATGATCAAACTCATGGACTGCGAGTCTGGTGACATCCACAAGCCTGTGAACGTGGGCAATCCTGGAGAGTTTTCGATGAACGAGCTCGCGCTGAAGATAGAGGCCGCGCTTGGAAAGAAGTTCCAGGTCAGGCATCTGCCACTACCTGAGGACGATCCGAAGCAGAGGAAACCTGATATTTCCAGGGCGTCGGAAATGCTGGGATGGGCACCAACCACAACGCTCTCCGACGGCCTCGACAAAACCATCGGCTACTTCAAACAAAGACTGGAGTCTAGCGGTAACTCATGAAGATATTGATTACAGGCGGAGCCGGGTTCGTTGGGTCGCACCTAGCCGATCTTCTGCATGGTGAAGGTCACAACATAGTTGTCATCGACGATCTTTCGACGGGTCGCAAGGACAACGTTGCGCAGCTCGAGGGCTCAGAAAGATTTCGGCTAATAATCGACACCGTGCTCAATGAAACTCTTATCGACACTCTTGTCGCCGAGGCCGACCGAGTCTTTCACATGGCGAGTGCGGTCGGGGTCAAGCTCATCATGGAGCAACCGGTAAAGACCATCGAAACGATTTTTAGAGGTACAGAGGTTGTCGTCGGCGCGTGCGCCCGACATCGAAAGCGCGTTTTGGTTCCGTCTACGTCCGAAGTCTACGGAAAGGGCACGAGCGTTCCTTTCAAAGAGGATGATGACATTCTCAAGGGATCGACTAGCAAGCATCGGTGGGCATATGCATGCGCAAAAGAACTGGATGAATTCCTCGCGCTCGCCCATTGGAAAGAATCAAAGCTGCCAGTGGTGGTAGTGAGACTGTTCAATACGGTGGGCCCAAGACAAACTGGTCAGTACGGGATGGTCGTCCCTCGATTTGTTTCAGCCGCTCTTAAGGGCGAGCCGATTATGGTTCACGGAGACGGATCGCAGTCTAGATGCTTCGGACATGTCGAAGATGTAGTCAGAGCCCTCGCGCGACTTATCGAGACACCCGAATGCTTCGGCAATGTGGTCAACATCGGCAACGATCAAGAAATCACGATCAAGGAATTGGCTGAGAAGACAATCGCATTAACTGGGAGCAAGAGCGTCATCTCCTATATCCCATATGAGGAGGTTTATGGGGACGGCTTCGAAGATATGCAACGCCGGGTGCCATCTCTTGAAAAAGCTAGGC
>CAXRBW010000198.1:0-3337 GCA_964228775.1 Pyrinomonadaceae bacterium
ATACTCGGCGAACTCAAAAAGCGCGACGTTGGACTGATATACATTTCGCATCGACTTGAAGAGGTGTTCCGATTCAGCGATCGGATCACGGTCCTCCGAGATGGTCGGACTGTGGGCAGTTTCGGACGTGGCGAACTCGATGAAACAAAGGCCATCGAGCTGATGGTCGGGCGCGAAATCGCCGCGAAATTTCCGCTTCGCAATACGTCCCTCGGCGCCGTGGCGATCGAGGTTAAAAACCTGAACGTTTGGAATAGTGATGGCGCGCGGGTCATAGGCGACCTCTCATTTTCAGTCCGCGAAGGGGAGGTCCTCGGAATAGCGGGGCTGATGGGCTCGGGCAGAACTGAGTTGCTGATGGCAGTCTTTGGCGGATGGGACGGGCGGGTGTCGGGATCGGTTTCAGTCGGTGGCGTGAATCGCAAAATAACCTCGCCAGCGGATGCGATACGCAACGGCCTCGCCTTGGTGACAGAAGATCGAAAAGGGCTCGGCCTGGTTCTAGGTCAAACCGTCAGAGAAAATATATCGCTCGCATCGCTCAAAATCTTTTCGTCACTTCAGCTAATGTTGCGACGCAAGGAAAATCGTGTCGTTGCGGAAACTGTAAGCGGTCTCAAGATAAAGACTCACTCGACCGAAGCCGACGTCTCAAACCTTTCAGGTGGCAATCAGCAAAAGGTCGTTTTTGGGAAATGGATGTTGACGAGCCCGAAAATACTTTTTCTCGATGAGCCGACGCGGGGAATCGATGTCGGCGCCAAGCAGGAGATCTACCAAGAGATTGCTAGGCTGGCACAAACCGGTGTCGCAATCGTCCTAGTTTCGTCGGAGCTGCCCGAGGTTATAGGGCTTTCCCATCGGGTCATCGTGATGCGGGAAGGCGGCCTCGCCGAGGAGCTCAATGGCGACCAAATAACCCCAGAAGCAGTGATAGCCGCTGCCGCACTACCAGCATGAGGTTCATTTAATCGGTGTTTTTGGCAGATTTCGGAATCGACGCATCAGCCGTAGCGATGGAATCTCCTTGCAAAACCTGACCATTCAAAGCTAGAATCAAGTTTGTTCCCGAACCGTTTCGGGAATTCCGATGTGGGCCTGGCGCCCACATTTTATTTTGCTCGAAAACGGTTGATTGAAATGGATAAGTTGGGAATTGAAGCAAAGGCGAGTGATATGGCCCGCGGTATCGCCGAGGAGAAAGGACTTGAGCTCGTCGACCTTCAGCTCATCGGTTCCGCGAAGAATCTGACTCTGAGGGTCTTCATCGACAAAAAGGGAGGAGTCTCCATCGATGATTGCGCCTCGGTCAGCAGGCTATTGAGCGAGCAGCTCGACGCCGATGACCTTATTCCCGCGGCATATGTCCTTGAGGTTTCGTCACCTGGACTCGACCGGCCGCTCAAGAGCATCGGAGATTTTGAAAAGTTCAAAGGAAGCCCCGCGAAGATTCGGACGCACAGGCCAATTGAAGGGCAGCGTAATTTCAGCGGGACATTAATGGGAGTCGACGGTGACAAGATTTTGGTAGATGACAAGACGACGGGCGTGCTTGGCATAGAACACTCGGACATCGCGAAGGCGAACCTCGAAGTCGACATGCAGGCGGAATTGAAGCGCCAAAGATAAAAACAACTCAAGATTAGAAACAGGAAAAGAGTTATGGCAACAACGATCGGACAGAACATTGAAATTCTCTGCAACGAACACGGACTCGACAGGGCTCTCGTGGTCGAGGCGATGAAGGAAGCGGTCAGGGCCGCGGCAAGAAAGCAGTTCAAGGCGAGCGATAAAACCGACCAGAGCATTGAGGTCGAGTGGAACGACAGCGACGGCTCAGTCGAAATCTCCGCCCATAAGACGGTCGTCGAGGTTGTCGAAAATCCTGCAACTGAACTGTCACTCGATGAAGCCCGTGACTTGACCGGAGACGACGGTGTCGAAATCGGTGACGAACTCCTCATCCCGTTGCCGACTGAAGAGCTCGGCCGTATCGCTGCGCAGACCGCGAAGCAGATATTGGTCCAGAAGGTCCGCGAGGCCGTAAGAGAAAAGGTTTACGAAGAGTACATCGACAGGAAGGGCGAGCTGATCAACGGAGTCGTCAAGCGCTTTGAGCGCGGTGACATGATCGTCGACTTGGGCGTCAACCTTGAGGCCATCCTGCCGAAGTCACACCAGGTCCGAAGCGAGAATTGGAACCAGGGCGAGCGCCTAAGGGTCGTCATCGATGACGTTACCAAAGATCCTAAGGGTCAGCAGATCCGTGTCTCGCGAACATCGCCTGAACTTTTGAAGCGCTTGTTCGAGATGGAAGTCCCGGAAATCTACGACGACACCGTCAACATCAAATCAGCCGTCCGCGAGCCTGGTGAGAGAGCTAAGATCGCCGTCACTTCGAACGAGAAGGATGTCGATCCCGTTGGAGCGTGTGTCGGTATGAAGGGTTCACGAGTTCAAGCAATCATCAAAGAGCTGCGTGGGGAAAAAATCGACATCATCGAATGGTCTGATGAGCCTTCAGTGTTCGCCGCCAATGCGCTAAGCCCTGCAAAAGTTTCGCAGGTGCGAATTACCGACATCGACAATCGAAAGATGGAAGTGATTGTGACCGAAGATCAGCTGAGTCTCGCCATCGGAAAGCGCGGTCAGAACGTCCGCCTTGCGACGCGACTCGTTGGTTGGGACATCGACATCATCAGCGAAGAGAAGATCAAGGCTGAGATCACCAAGCAGATGGGCAAACTCATCGCTTCAGGAGAGGCGGTGCCGGTTACTGCACTCGAGGCCGTGACGAACGTTCAGGCGGAAGTGTTGCAGGCCAAAGGCATCGATGACATTCAAGGATTGGCAGATTCAACTGTCGACCAGATTGTCGACGCACTTGATGTCAGCATGGACGAGGCGGAGAAAATCATCGCATCCGCGAAGGCCATCGTTGCCGCTAGCGCCGAGGGAGAAGTCGCCGAGGAGCAGGTCGCTGCAGAAGCCGGACCTGTGGGCGAAGCAGAAACGACAGCCGAGGCTGTTACTGAGGTCGAAACTTCGAGTGACGGCGCAGGAGAAGGCTCGAATATGTAAGACGAGTCCCATTGATTTCATTCGGGAAGCTTGTGCCCGATAAACAACAAGCAGGATTTCAAAAGTATGTCCGCTGCAAACAAGGTTCGAATTTACGACCTGGCAAAAGAACTCAAGCAAGATCCGAAGAGAATCATGGAGGATCTTCGCAGGGAGGGTGCCGACGTCAACGTGCCGTCCAATTCCGTTGAAAAGGATTTGGCCGACAAGTTGCGCAAGAAATATGCACCCAAGACAGAGGCAAAGCCCAAGAGAA
>CAXRBW010000199.1:0-24488 GCA_964228775.1 Pyrinomonadaceae bacterium
TAGAGTCTGCGACGACTGTCCCGTCGATTTTGAATCCTTCACCAACGCCGCTGATTGTTCCCGAAAATTTTCCTGTTCCGGTAAAAGGTGTGGAGGCTCCAAGGACTCTTGAGATGTCTGCTAGGTCTAATCTTCCATCGATGGTCAAATCGAATCTGGGAGTCGACCACCCTGCCGTCGAACCTTTAATCTCAGCGGCCCCAGTTTTCGAATCCACCGTCAATCGGTCAATTCTCGCCCCACTGGCTGAGACCGTTCCAACCCCAGTGACTGTTATGTCAGATAGGGTCCTCGTGTCATATGTAAGGTCGGAGCCCGCCGTTTTCAGTTCAAATTGATATTCTTTTTCACCTGTCGGCGTTGTTTTGTCGGTCGGTGTCACTCCGAGGCTGAGATCGTTGGCGTTAGCAGAAATCTTGCGATTGACATCGCCATACCTAACCACGGAATTGCGAATCGCTACTCGCGCCGATTCAAAAACCACCCGAACTGCATCTTCTTCCTCGACCATCCGAACTCCTGAAAAGTTGGTGGTTCCGTCCGGATTGACCGAAACATCTATCTGGGCCCCTTCAATATCGACTGATTCGACTGAAATATCGCGGGACATTCGCAGGGAAAACAAATCCCCGACACTGAGGCCTACCGTCGCCTTCTCAATTGAAAGTATGGGCTGCTTGTTGACTGCGTTGATGAACCTTGCGTCATTGATGTTCAGGGTCAGCGGATTGAGGTCGATGGAGAAATCTCGGGATTGGAAATCAATTCCCATCCGATTCAATTTCGCTGTGAATCTATTCTTGACGTATTCCTCTCCCGGACCGCTCGTCAGCAATATCGCCCCGATAATAAAAAGAATTCCAAACAGCCCAGCGAGCAGCCCGAACACCTTCAAAGCACCGCGGAAGCGACCAATTTGCACTGGCGACGCGGAATCTTTTCCGGATGGATTACTGTTCGATTTCTTCGACATTATTTAAGGGTTCGGCGGGCGTCGATTGTTCGAAGTTGCGAGCTTTAGATTAACATGCGCATCAGATGCAGTTCCGTATCGAAGCGGACCAAAATGAGTGATGCTTCCAGATAGCGGATGCCCTCAAGAATAGATGCACGCACCGGCCGAAACGCCCCCTTTGCCTGAATAGAAACGAGGATCCCCAAATGCTTGACCTTTGGACTGGGGACTCCTCTTGTAAAGGTAGAGGAATAAAGCATTTATGGAACTAGTTTATGTGCTGTGGGCCCCGCACTCGAAGCCCCCTCGATGACGGCCCGAGCTTTTCCTTTTCCCCCTTTAAATCTGTATAATCCTTGAGTTTGCAGGGTGTAGACGTCTTGGCAACTGAGGGAAGTAGCCTCGAATCATAGTTTGAGGCTCAAATTCCCCGACCCCTTGCTTGAACAGTCCCACGGTGACTGATTTGTTCAGATAGCTTTAAAACAGATGACAACAGTTTCAGGTTCCAGTCGGATTTCACAGTTCTTCATTTTGGCCATCTTCACGCTGTCCGTCGCCGTCTCGACGGTCGCGGCAAAGCCGGCCCTGAAGAGCGGCCTCGATTCGATCTCAAACCAACAATCTGTTGAGTCGGTCGACATCCAAGGCAACCGCCGACTGAGAGACGAAGATCTTCTCTATTACATCAAGACCCGTCCAGGCGATGTCTTCAATCCGCAACAGCTAGAGCGGGATCTGAAAGAACTCCTCTCATTGAACTTTTTCGATAAGACAGCGACACGGGTTCTGACCGAAGAGGGTGTCCGTGGCGGGGTCAACGTGATTTTTGAAGTCAAAGAACTTCCGATCATCCGCGATCTGCGTTTTGAAGGCATGAAAGCCGTTCAAGAATCAGACGTTCTCAAGGCCTTCCGTGAAAAGAGGGTGGGTGTTTCGAAAGAGTCGGTATATGACCCAGTGAAATCAAAGGGGGGCATCGTAGTTCTTAAGGAATTGCTAGCCGCCAAGGGTTATCCCAACTCCAAGATAACTGTCAGGGAAGAAGAAGTTTCGGCAACCTCGACCGCCATCACTTTCATCGTCGACCAAGGAAACCGCTCACGCATCATCGACATACAGTTTGAAGGTAATCAAGTTTTCAAGGACGGAGAGCTTCGCGGACAGCTTCAGTTGGTCAGAGAGACCGGGCTCGTCTCACGCGTCAAAGGAAAGGATATTCTCGACATCAGGAAGCTTCAGTACGACCTTCGAAAAAATGTTCTGTCCTACATGTTCTCTAAAGGATATTTTCAGGCGAGGATTGGTGAGCCTGAGGTGGTCGGTCTCGGCTACAAGCGGACAGGGCTGCCAGTCATCGGCGTTTTTCCGATACCACTCATAACAACCAAGGACGACACTCTGCGAATCATCGTGCCCATCACCGAGGGTCGCATATTCCGCGTGGGAGAGGTTAAGGTCGAGGGTAATTCGATTTTCTCCGAGCAGCAGATTCTTTCCTACATCGGTCTGCAGAAAGGTGAAATTGCAGACGGAAAGAGACTTCAGGACGCAGTGTACGAGGATCTCAAGAAGGTCTACGGATCGCAGGGATTCGTCCTCTACAACGCCGAGTTCGATCCTGAATTCAAGGACAACCCATCCAATCCGAAGGAAGGCATTGTTGATGTCAAGATATCGATCGATGAAGGCAAGCAGTTCCGCCTTCGCCGCCTCGAGTTTGCCGGCAACACATTCACTCGCGACAAAATTCTTCGTCGCGAGGTCTTGATGAATGAAGGCGACATCTACAATTCGCAGTCAATCGAATATTCGGTCGTTCGATTGAATCAAACACAGTATTTCGACCCAATCGATAAGGACCAAGATGTCGAAGTTAGAACGGACGAAGAGAACGGCGACGTCGACCTCGTTATTAAGGTCAAAGAGAAAGGTCGCCAACAGATTTCGTTGAATGGTGGCGTGTCCGGTATCGGTGGAACTTATTTCGGTCTCGAATATTCAACTAACAACTTGGTTGGGCGCGGCGAAACGTTCTCTTTCCAGTTCGGCCTTGGTAACCGCCAACAGTCTCTGACTGTCACTGTTCAAGAGCCTTATTTCAAGGACAGACCAATTTCGGTGGGAGTTTCGCTCTTTGCCACCAAATATCGCTTCTTTGGTGAGGGAACATATCTTTCTCAGAATCAAGATCTGCTCTCTGACCTGATGTACAACCCGTACAGTTCGCTCACCACCGATTCCGCCAATCTGTTCACGCAGAGCACTTACGGAGCATCTGTTTTTGCAACCGCTCCTCTGTCGGAACTCTTTTTCAAAAAGCGCAGATTCACGACCTTTTCGAGGGTTGGTCTCACTTATCAATTTTCGGCAACGACCATCAAAGATCCCGAGGTCAATTCGTCGGGTAACATCGCTACTCAGATTCCGGTCATCTATTCACAGCCGAACATTCTGACAAGCCGTGTCACGGCGAGCTTCGTTTATGACTCGCGTCAGCCGGCGCCGAACGGCATCGATACTCTACGCGGAACACAGCTGTCGATTTCAGCGGCAATCGCAGGTGCCTTCGGTGATGTCCGGACATATCAACCAACCGTCTCATATACAGGTTTCTACCCAATTCGAAATCGCAAATCCAAGAATCCTGACGTTTTTGGATTCCGTCTTGTCGCGGGAACGATTGGCAGCTTTGCCACAACCAACAAGATCAAAAACGCGAACTCTCTCAGCTTTGTCGGTGGAGTGCCGGTTTATGAGCGCTACTACATGGGAAGTGAGTTCGATATTCGCGGTTACAATGTGAGATCAATCGGACCAATCACTCCGTTTGATTCGTACACCACGAGTCGCAACGTCTCTCTCGCGACGAATATGTACGGCCAGGTCGTTCCAGTCACCGGACTCAACGCAAGAGATCTCGCAGAGCTTACATCTCTCGGAACACTGACCGGCATTGGCGGTGCCAACCCAGGTCTTGTCAGCAGCAGCTACAGATTCATCGGTGGTGACACCCAGTTACTCGGTAACTTTGAATATAGGATTCCGATTTTTGGACCGGCGAGCATGGCACTCTTCGCCGACATCGGTTCAGTCTTCAATGCGCGTAAATCTGCGCCACAGGTTATCAACAGTAATTTCTTCGGCGACGATACATTTTTGGGTGCAGGGCTTCTGACTGCGTTGGCTTTGAGAAACAACCCAATTCTTGAAAGCTCTTACAGCACACTGATCCTCTTCAATAACAGAGTGATGACGAGGGCCCAGTTCGTAGACATCTATTGCCGCGGAAACCGTTCAGGGTGCCCGACGAGCCTTCCTGCTGGAACCCAGTTCGCATATTTCAGGGGAGAGACTCAGACCAATACTCTGATTAGGGTGGCAGATAGTCAGTTCGCCAACGCCAAAGATTTCAAATCAAGCGTCGGACTAGAATTTCGTGTCCAAGTCCCCGTCGTGAACGTCCCGTTCAGACTCATTTACTACTACAATCCGAACGCTTTCATCGGTATAAACGAACTGGTACCGAATTTATATCTTCCAGGGAAGCGAAGTGGATTTAAGTTCACGGTTGGTCGTACTTTCTAAGATAAATGGCAAAACATTGACACGAATTTAAGCCGTGAAATAACATCAAAGTTTCGCCATTCGCTTAAAATATTTGCAATAATCTAGAGTTAAGAATCATCACGGAGCGTCCTTTTGGGCCTTCGGACAGTTTAAGGAGCAACATCAAAATGAGAACCATTAGTCTGATCGCCGCAGCATTTGTACTTTCGGCAATCTTTTCGGTCTCGGCTGAGGCCCAGACCCCTTCTGCGGCGCCCGACAAGGTCGGTCTTGTGAATTGGAGTCTTTTTGCCGATGAGGCGAATGGAATCAAAAAATACACGGCTGCGATCAAAGCGCTGAATCTTGAGTTCGAGCCGACCCAGCAGGAGCTTACAAAGCTGAACAACAGCTACACGGCTCTTCAGAAAGAGCTGCAGGGCTTCCAAGATCTTGCTGCCCAGAACAAGCCTGTGCCGATTTCGAGAGAAGACATTCAAAAGAAAGTCGACCAGTTAGCGCAGATGGAAAGGGACATCAAATTCAAAACCGAAGACGCCAAGGCTAGATTTGAAGCCCGGCAGAATGCGGTTCTTGGTCCCGTTACGAACGACATCCTCAGAGTCATTAATGACTTTGCGACTGCAAAGGGGTACGCCATGATTCTTGATGGCGGGAAATTAGATGAAGCGGGAATTCTGCTAGGACTTAATCCGAAGACAGACATAACCAAAGACTTCATTATTTTTTACAACGCCCGCCCCGCAACCGCACCGGTCAAATAGTTAGTCGATATTAAATAAAAGAAGTCAGAGACACATGTTTCTGACTTCTTTTTTCTTTTGTGATAGATTTAGCGAGACATGCGCCAAGCGGCCGTGAAACACTCCATATGAGCGTCCTTGATTCATTGGCAATTCAAGAAATCCTCCCTCATCGCTACCCGTTTCTGCTTGTTGACAAGATCATCGAGCTCGAACCCAAGGTGAGAATTGTAGGAATAAAGCAGGTCACCATAAATGAGCCATACTTCCCTGGCCATTTTCCCGGAGCGCCGGTCATGCCAGGCGTACTCCAGATCGAAGCCCTGGCCCAGGTCGGCGCAATCCTCGCACTGAGAGAATTCGAGGACCGTGCAAACAAAATCCCATTTTTCAGTGGCATTGAGAACGCCAAGTTCCGCAGACCTGTGGTGCCTGGTGACACACTCGTACTCGAAGTAACCGCCATTCGCATTGGTTCGAAGGTTCAAAAAATGCACGGCGAGGCGAAAGTTGATGGACAGATATGCTCGGAGGCCGACATCATGAGCATAATCGGCGACAGGACTTAAGAGGATAATCCGATGGACAAAATAACTCTGACATTTGACCAAGTTGTTAATTATACGGCGGCCCTTCAAATTTTTATTTCAGCCTTAATCGGCATCTCAGTATGGGTAGGGCTGCGCAATGACCGTGAAGGTCTTGCAAGGATTTTTCTGACTACGGCTATCTGTATTTCTGTCATTGCAGCATGGGTCGGCTACTCAATCTCAGTGGTCACTCACGACGGTCTAACTGCAGACGCCGCCCTTTCAAAGGCCCTTATCTTCGGCTCTGGTTTCGTGGTTCTTACAGGACTCATACCGATGAAGTTTGGTATCACAAGAAATCAGTTCGCACTCGGCCTCGGAGCGCTGATATCGTCCGCCGCACTTGGACTTGCGACCCCGATATTCCCAATCGTCTTAGTTGGTGTTTGGCTCGGCGTCATTTCCTCGAAATCAGCCAGCAAGTAATGGGTAACGAAATTCACTCCACGGCACAGATCGCTCCTGGAGCGCAATTCGGCGATGGTTGCACCATCGGGCCGTATGTTGTCATTGGAAACGATGTGAAGCTCGGCGAAGGAGTCGTGGTTGATTCGCACGCTGTCATTGACGGTGACACCACAATCGGCGGTGGCACCCATATTTTTCCTTTCGTATCAATCGGTCTTTCACCGCAGGACCTCAAATTCAAGGGGGAGATTACTCGGACAGAGATAGGAGAAAATAATCAGATCCGAGAATTTGTGACAATTCACCGGGGAACCGCCGGAGGCGGTGGGGTCACGCGAATTGGGGACAATAATCTACTGATGGCCCAGGCACACGTTGCGCATGACTGTCAGGTAGGTAGCAACGTCATCATGGCAAACGCCGCAACCTTAGCAGGCCATGTCGAGGTCGGGGACCGCTCAAATGTCGGAGCATATTCCGGAGTGCATCAGTTCTGCAGAGTTGGCAAAGAAGCTTTCATCGGTGGATATTCGGTCATCGTAAAAGACGCTTTGCCCTTCGCCATCTCACAGGGAAACCACGCCAAGTGCTTCGGCCTGAACAAGGTTGGATTGAAGCGCAGGGGATATTCACCTGAAACAATAGAAAAGCTAAACCACGCCTATCACCTCCTGCTCGCTTCGAAGCTCAACACGAGCCAGGCTGTTGAGCGGATCAAATCGGAAATCTCAGCATGTTCGGAAGTGGATTATCTGATTGACTTCATCGAGTCTTCTGCGAGGGGAGTAGTCAAGTAAGACTCAGTCAAGAAATTCCCGCATCCATATCTCGAGGTTTAGAAGTTGGAAGAGTTGTAGATTGAAGTCTTCTCGCCCTGAGGAGTTCATTTCCATCATCTGACTGACGTAAGAGTGATTGAATAGCCCTCTTTGTTTTACCGCACGCTCAGACAGCAGCTCAGCAAGCATTCCGTCCAAATCGTTGCGCATCCACGATCTGACCGGTGCTGAAAATCCGGCCTTCTTTCTCCAAACAATATCTTTTGGCAGCCACTTCTCGGCAGCCCTCTTGAGGATGTATTTTCTTTTGAGTCCTTTGATTTTGAGGCTCGCTGGCATCCGTTCACTGAGGGAAACGAGCTTGTGATTTAGAAAAGGGACCCTCACTTCAAGATTTGCTGCCATTGACATCTTATCCGTGGTGTCGAGGTTCAGCGCAGGCATGAAGGTTTTGAAATCGACATACAGCAAACGGTTAAGTGGTGAGACATCTTTACATTTCGCAAACAAGGCTCGATGGGTTTCATAGGGATCACATTCGCCGATTGCAGACTGTGTCTCATTCGTAAGCAGGGAGTCCTTCATCTGCTCACTGAAATACGTTCCGAATCCGAGATATCGGTCTTCGAATCCAAGTGCCGCACTCTTGGCGAATTTTTTTGCATTTCGGAGTGGAGCGGTCAAACACCCTTTCATGCCGCCCGGAGAAAGGCCAGCGATGGTCCGCATCAACGGCCCGCGGATTTCATTCGGTATGAGATCTGTGACTCCCGCTATTTTCATCGCCATCTGCCGTGGGTAGCCACCAAAGATTTCATCACCACCCATACCGGAAAGCATCACCGAATTGGCCTCCTTCGCCTGCATAGAAAGTAGATAAGTCGGAATCGCCATATCAATGACGGGAGCATCCATATGTCTCACGAGTTTGGGAAGCAATTCGGTAAGGTCTGGTGATAGCGTTGTTTCGTGATAATTAAGTTGAAAACGCTCCGCAATACTCCGAGCCCACTTGAGATCGTCTTGAATAATGTCGAACTCTAGATCTTTCTCAGAGATGCCCGTCGTATACGCCGAAACCCGATCGGTAATTCCAGACATCACCGCGACAATCGAAGATGAATCTATTCCTCCCGATAGAAACGAACCGAGCGGAACGTCTGCGACCATTTCCATCTCGACGGAGGTGGTGAAAGTCGAGATGAGTTCCTCTTTCCATCTATGTTCATCGTGGTCTGAATCCTCTTTCGAAAAATCGAGATCCCACCATTCAGAAACGGTGTAGTTCCCGTTCTTCCATATCAGAAAATGTCCGGGTGGCAGTTGTTGGACATCACGGAACATTGTCTTTGGCGGCACTGGCCAAAGAAATGTAAGAAATTGGCTTAGTGATTCATGATCGAGTTGTGCCTTGACGCTTTCAGAGGCGAGCAATGCCTTGATCTCCGAGCCAAATACGAACTGGGATCCGTCAACGGTGTGATAAAGGGGTTTAATTCCAGCGCGGTCCCGAGCTAAGAAGAGACTCCTCTCACTGTTGTCCCAGATTGCGAATGCGAACATGCCATTGAGGCGTTGCAGACATTCACTCCCCCAACGTCGAAATGCATGCAAAAGAACTTCCGTATCCGTTTCGGTCTTGAACTCGGCACCCTCGTCCTTGAGTTCAAGTCTCAACTCCCTGTAGTTGTAGATTTCACCGTTGAATACAATTGCGTACCTGCCGTCTTCGCTCAAAAACGGCTGGTGTCCGAGAGAAGAAGTATCAATCACCGAAAGTCGTCTATGTCCAAGAGCGACGATACGGCCACTAGAATCAGGGGATGAAAAGAATTGACCTTCGTCGTCGCGCCCACGATGCTCGATGGAGGTCAGCATCCGTCCGAGCGCTTCATGAGGATTGATGGATATTATTCCTGCTATTCCACACATCTGATGATTATCGATTTTTCGGGCGACCCTCAGGCCCGTATATGTTGCGCCCCTTCCACTCGACCCCGCGTCCGGAAAGTATCTTGTACATCGAGTTCGTAAGAATCAATGCGTATAAGCCAAAGCCAAGAGGAGTGAGGATTGAGTAAATAGGCTCTTCATTGACACTTTTGATAATCGTCCAAAAAAGAATCACTTGGCAGATATAAGCAAGAAAGAACAAAAAGGCGAAGAGATAAAACTCAGAGATTGTGAGAAAGACGGACAAGAATATCGGTGCAAACCCGATACCGATGATTGATAAGACACTGAGCAATCCTTTGACTGTCGAAAATCCGATACCTGAGAAAAGATTTTTGGTGAACCCCTGCCAAATCTCTCGCAGCCCTTCATACATCCTAGTTTCCAGTAGCTCAGGTGCAGTCTCGACTCTCAGTGAGAATCCATTTCCCTTGATTATGGCTGCAAGTCTTAAATCTTCTGCAACTTCATTCTTGATGCAGGTGAAACCCCCGAGTGATTTAAGGACTTCGCGTCGTATAAGAAAGAAATTACCAATACCAAGACTCTCACTCCTCTTCGGATCGTTGACGCGGTGCAAAGGCATTGCCAGTAAACAAAACCATCCGAAGACAGGCATGAAAACCTTTTCCCAAAATGACCCGACAATGATTCTTGGTATCAGGGTCAGCGCATCAAGCCCACTATCCTCCGCATATTTGACCGCGGCCTCAACTGCAATCGGAGAAAAATGTATATCCGCATCGGTTGCAAGCACCCATCTGCCACTAGATTGTTCAAAGCCTTGCTGCAGTGCATGCGGTTTTCCAAGCCATCCGGCGGGCAATTCTGCTCCATCGACCACTCTCAATCGGGTTGGGTGAAGCGCCTCCATCTCTTTAAGGATTTCAAGTGTTCCATCTCGTGAACGGTCATTGACTGCAACGACTTCCATATTCAGGTAACCCTGACCAATCATTGAATCGATGCTTGTACGAAGAGATCGCCCTGCCTCATTTCGGGCGGGAACAATTACGCTGACAAAAGATTTGGCCGCATCCAATTGTGCAGCTGTCGGGCTGAGTTTAGGGGGCTGGGAATAAAATCGGATGTACCACACCAAACCTAGAACCCAGATTAATAGTGTTCCAATTGAAAGGATTAGCAGGAGGGTGGTAAGCACGCTGAGATTATATCTCAGTCAGTTTGTCTCAAGTGAAGTAAAAAGACGTCAATGATTAGTCGACATCAACCGGTGATTGGAGAGATATGGATATAGTCTGGACTCCGAACCTTCTCGCTTCCGTGCATGAGGGAACCCAGATATCTATCTTTCGCCCTTTTATCAGTCTGCCAGTGTCGGCCACTCTGTAGACCCCGGAATATTTTCCCGACGTGATGTTAAGAACCGTGCCCAATGGAAATATTCTAGGGTCAGCGGCAATTAGCCCAGATTGGACCCTTTCTCCAGTCGCGGTTCTGCCCTTGAGGCAATAAGCCGTTGCTTTTACCTTACCTGCCTCAGTCCATGCGACCTCTTCAACGATATCTGTCGGAGATGGCGAAGGAGAGGGAGTTGCAACGGGGATCTCTGAGCGGTCGATGACAGCTTCGACTGTCGAACGCACAGAAAGGAGAACTGAAGCGACAAGCACCACAGCTCCAAACAAAGCAATCGGAAAGCCTCTAAGTCTCTGCATAAAACGAAACAGGAAAATCCGATTTCGAGGTCGAAAAGGACTTTCCTGTCAGCTTCTAAGATGCTAGCATCTGAGCACGAAACCTGTCGAGATATTTTGAAAACACCGCCTGTAAACCGTTGAAAAGAATGGCAATAAAGTTTTTTGCCCCGGAGGTCCTCAATGATTCAAGAGCGTCGCGCCGCACAACGTTATGCCATCACTTACCAGGTTCTATTACGTTGGACTATGAATGACGGCACAGTAATGGAACAAACGGGAATGACTGAGAATGTGGGACCACACGGATGCCTCGTCTACATACCTCGAAACATTCCTCCCATAGATGTAAGAATTTCGGTTGAAGTCTTCAGCGGAACCCCAGACGTCGTTGTTTCAGCCGGTGACATTGTTCGCATTGAACGAAACGCTGCGCATCCCCAAGTCGCCCTGAATATCATTGAGGGCGCACCAGCTTGGGAGCAGGGTGTGTGGAAACGGGCAGCGGTCGAATCAGAAACACTCAATGTAGAGTCGGATGAAGATTTAGAATAGAGAGTATTCGATTCCTATTGAGAATAATTCTATGAATATTTTAGTGCTCGGCGCAGGCCGCATGGGACATGGAGCAGTTTTTGATTTAGTAAGAAATGGATCGGAAGTCATTTCGGTAACAGTCGCCGACGCAGACCTCAAGAAGGCTGAGCTGGTTTCAGAGTTGACTGACCCAACCAAAGTCACGCCGCATCATATCGATGTCGCGAATAATTCCGATGTCGCTGATCTGATGAAGTCCCATGACGCTGTCATTTCGTGCGTCAATTATTGGCACAATTTGGAATTGACGAAGATGGCCATTTCCTCTGGTGCACATTTCTGTGACTTAGGTGGAAATAACTATGTGGTGGACTCACAGCTCAAGCTGAACGATCAGGCCAAGTCTTCCGGATTGAGTGTCATACCCGACTGCGGGTTAGCACCTGGAATGGTGTCAATACTCGCAATGCACGGAGCAAAGCGCTTTGACTCGGTTGATGAGATACATCTCAGGGTCGGAGGTCTGCCTCAGAATCCAAAGCCGCCACTTGACTACCAATTGGTCTTTTCAGTGGAGGGTCTAATAAACGAGTACATCGAGCCTGCGCGGGTGATCAGAGATGGAAAAGTTGCCGAGGTCGAATCGATGACGGAGATTGAGGCTTTGGAATTCGCTGGCTTTCCAGAACTCGAAGCTTTTCAAACCTCAGGCGGCACCTCAACACTGCCTGATACGTTTCTCGGAAAGGTTAAGACTCTCGACTACAAAACTATCCGCTACAAAGGGCATTGCAATCGTTTCAAGGCCATGATTGATCTTGGACTCTGCTCTAGTGAGGAATTGGACATGAATGGCAATGCTTTCGTCCCGAGAAAAGTTTTCGCAGGATTGTTGGAACGAAATGTGCCATCGGAGGGTCTTGATTTAGTGCTCGTCCGCGTCGAGGTGGTTGGGAGCAAGGTAGGGAAGACATCGAGGATTACTTTCGACATCATTGACAAGGCTGATGAATCTACCGGTCTGAGTGCAATGATGCGGACGACTGCATTTCCAGCATCGATAATTGCCCAAATGATGGTCAGGGGTGATGTAACTCAACGAGGGGCCATACCTCAAGAGATAGCCATAGACTCAGACACTTTCGTCAAAGAGCTCGGAGCAAGAGGAATAGCGGTGATAGAAAGATAAAAGGCCTCCGTGAGGTGGAGGCCTTTACCTGGGTCAGCTCACCGGAACAAGTCTCGGATTCGCCTTCTTTTGAAGGAGCTTCCGAAGTCTCAGCCGAGCTTTATGAAGCTGCGACTTCGAGGTTCCGACCGAACATCCCAGGATCTTTGCAACTTCTTCATGCTCGAATCCTTCGACGTCGTGGAGCAGAAATACTTTCTTGTAACCATTCGGCAGTTCTTGCACAGCTCGTTCAAGCGCAATCTTGTCGACCACCTGCATCCTGCCAGGATCTGCACTACCTACCACCGTCTGTTCAGGAGTCTCACCCTCTTCGGTGGTGAACTCGAATTTCACATTCCTCTTTCTGAAATGCATCAGCACCTGGTTAACGGTCATCCGATGCAGCCATGTCGTGAATGCGGACTCCCCTCGGAAGCTGCCGAGTTTTCTGTAGAGCTGGATGAACACGTCCTGAGTGAGGTCTTCCGCTTCAGCTGCGTTTTGGAGCATGCGTAGGCATATTGCGTAAACGCGCCTGTGATGCCTGCGGTATAACTCTTCAAACACCGAAACATCACCGGCAGAGAATTGCTTGGCTAGATTAAGATCTGAAACAACTCCTTCAACTTTGCCTGCCGGCAGAACTCCCATCTCTTCAACTGCGTCTTTGATAAGAACCTCTGTGTTTGCCATAAGACTTAGACCTCCGTTCATTGCCGCAGTCTCAACCCCTGTGCCAGTTCGACTTATTAAAAGCTAAGATTTGAAAAAACTCGCTGAAAATTGAGGTTTTCCGGAACTGCTGGCCGCACCGACTTCCGGTCGTTTGAACGATATGGATGGAGGTTCTTTAGCCAAATACACCTTTTGGTGCACCTGGACCTCGGCCATGAACGGCCTCTGGTAACCGAAAGTCGGGGTGCTAGAATCGAAATTCACTTGATGGACATAAATCCCAACAACAGAGTGTTTCTTTTCAGCCCGATGGTTTTACTGGTCGGGCTGCTGTTCATCCTTTCGACGAACACGGTCTACGCCCAGTATGCGGAACTTGGCGCTTCGGAATATTCCGAGGACGGCGTTCCTGTTTTGATGAAGAATATGCCGGATTGGGAGTCCGTTAAGCCTTCCGCCGTTTGGATTAAAACTAAAAAAGATCTTCGAATGGTTTCGGGCGCGGAGCCGATCCTCAATTCGATAGACCTCATCCCTGGAGTCGAAGCGGTGAGCGCGACCTATCCAGAAGGGATTCTTTTGTTAATTGAATACCCAACGCCCCAGATGGCATCGGCGGCCGATGAAAAGTATCTTCAAGCTGTCGCCGGCGAACCGAATATTCTTTATCGCCGTATCGGAAATTACACTGCGTTTCTCTTAAACGTCTCAAATCCCGAAGCGGGTAACACGCTCCTCTCCAAGATCGAATATAGAAAAACGGTTCAATGGTTGGGGAAGGATCCGAATTATCAGAAAAAACTCGAAAGATACTTGGCCCTCGGGATGGGAAATGTGGTCATCGGCACACTCTTTGCGGTGGCGGTGTCCTCACTTGTCTTACTTTGCATCGGCATCATCGTGGGATTGATTTATTACAAAATCGAACAAAGACGCCGACGCACACTTCCGTCATTCAGAAATCAGGCCGGATTAATAACACTAAATCTAGAGGAAGATTCGAGAGATTAGAGAAGTCTCTTTCTCGCCTGTGCCTGCACTGCGGTGATGGCTACTGCGTCAACGATATCTTCAGCCTTACAGCCCCTTGATAAGTCGTTACACGGCCGATCGAGTCCTTGAAGTATTGGTCCGATGGCAGTAGCGCCAGCAAGACGTTCGGCGAGTTTGTAGGCGATGTTGCCCGAATTCAGATCCGGAAACACAAGCACGTTCGCTGCACCTGCGACAGTCGAGCCTTTAGCCTTGGATTTTGCGATGTCAGGTACCAGTGCCGCATCCAATTGAAGTTCACCGTCCACATCCAACTCAGGCATTCGGGCTTTGACCATGTTCGTCGCCTCAACGACCTTGTCTACCAATCTATGACTCGCGCTACCTTTGGTTGAAAATGAAAGCATCGCCACTTTTGGGTCGGCGCCGATTAACGTACGGCAGGATTCCGAGGAGGCAATAGCGATTTCGGCGAGTTCGTTTGAGGTCGGATCGATGACAACGCCGCAATCCGAGAAAATCATTGCACCGTCAGCTCCGAATCCTGGCTTAGGCATAACAATCAAGAAGAACGACGAGACCACTGAAAATCCCTGACGGACACCGATACATTTGATTGCCGCTGCCACCGTGCTTGCAGTGGTGTTCGTCGCCCCAGCGACCGATCCATCCGCTTTTCCGTCACGGACTAGCAGATTGCCGAAATAAAGGGGATCTCGAACTGCACGCTCCGCTTCCTCAAGCGTCACACCTTTTGGTTTTCTGAGCTCATGATAAAGCGATGCAAGCTTGGCGAAGTCGGGCGACTTCATGTGATCAAGTACTGCGACGCCGTTGAGATTTGCTCCGGCTGACTGTGCAACGGTACGAATTTTTTCTTCGTTTCCGAGCACGGTGATATCCGCAAGGCGATTTTTTACGCAGACTTCTGCGGCAACAAGCGTTCTCGGATCTTCGCCTTCAGGCAGCACTATCCGCTGACGGTCCATCGCCGCGCGTTGTCTTATGGTTTGAAGAATCATCGTCGAGCGCTCCGAGAAAAGGCGTCCATAAATTTAACACACAAGAATTAGCAGTGGAACTTGCCCAAATCAGACGGCTCTAATATTCTTTGCCTATATTCCAACCAAGATGACATCACCCAAGACCAAAAGTCAGGATCGGCCGCGGCGAACCAAACGCAGCACCTTCAGGAGTCGGATGCGAAACTTCCTCATGTTTCTTCCGAACATGGTCAAACTGATAGGCCGGCTGATGAAGGACAAGCGGGTACCGATGGCGGAGAAAGCTCTCTTCACCGCAGCTGTCGCCTATGTGATTCTGCCATTTGATTTCATACCTGATTTCTTTCCGTTTTTTGGACAGGTGGATGACATATACCTGGTCGCCCTGACCCTCCTGCGCCTTATAAACAAAACCGATGTCCAAGTGGTGCGACAGAACTGGACCGGGGGCGGTGATGTCGTTGCGTTGATTGAATCGGTCGCAGCCCTTGCACCGACCTTTCTTCCTCAGAGGATAGTGCGCATGCTTTCGGCGAAGGTTGAAATGGTACCTGGCCGAAAAGTCATCGACACTCTTGCGGCAGGTGACAAGGCGCTTGTTTATGAGGTGAAAGAAAACGGCCCAACCGAAAAGGCGGGCCGTGAACACAGGGTCAACTGAGACGCCCCTTCAGAGTTTATCTCGAAAGAATCCCACCGCTACTGACCAAGCATCCCTCGCAGAGACTTCGTCAAACACATCTTTTCTAGTGTCATTGAAAAAAGCATGTGGTGCATCATATTTGACTGAGGTGAGCGGTAGTTCGTAACTGTCTGCGACAGCCTCCATCTGCTGGACCTTTTCAGGCGTAATCCACGAATCCTGAGTACCCGAGATGAACACCGTCGGCGTCCGAAGTGTTGATAGGATTCCCTCGTCAGGTATGTCGCCATAAAACGGAACTGCTGCGGAGATTCCCTCAAGATCACATGCAGCCCTTAAAGCGAAAGTTCCGCCCATGCAATACCCCGTGATGCCGAAATGGTTGATTCCGAACTCGCTCCGAGCGACGGCCATCGCGGTACCGATGATTTCTAGACCATCTTCGATCTTCAAGCTGTGCATGGCCTCACTAGCTTCGTTCGGATCCGTTAGAACCCGTCCACGATATAAGTCGGGTGCGATTACCGTGAAGCCCTCGGCCGCATAGCGCATGCAGATATCCTTGATATGGTCGTTCAAGCCCCACCATTCATGGATTACGATGATGCAATGCTTGGATGCTCCGTTCGCGGGGAGCGCAACGAATGCGGTTGATGGTCCATTGGCAGTATCAAATGTCAGTCTGTTGTCTTTCATACCTTTGATGATTCCTAATTCCTTACAACGAATGATCGGAGTCGGACGCAAACTCGATGCCAGCCCGATGAATCAACAACCTACACGAAATCTTCCCCATTTGAAATTCAGCTAAGCTCAAAAAATAAAAAAGGCCGACCGAGTCGACCTTTTTAATTCATCTTCACCTATTTCTTCCTTCTTTCGGAAGCCAGCAATCAGCCACCGATGGGGCCTACAAGCCTCTCTTCAACTATTTCCTGTTTCGAGGCTTCAGGAGTCACCTTTAACGTCTCACGCTTTTTATTTCTGATAACAGTCAGGGAGATATCGCCCTCTGTCTTCGCGTTGACCGCTTGAATCAATTCTTGATTGTCACCAAGCGCCTTTCCGTCGGCATCGACTATGACATCGCCTGCCTTAATACCTGCCTTGGCAGCGGGTGAACCTTCACGCACTTCGGAGACGAGTAGTCCTTTTCCATCCGTGACACCGAAATACTGCCCAAGTTGCTTTCCGACTGGGGTGACGACAACGCCAATTTGCCGTCCGCCAATGGTGACTGTGACCTGTCTTTGCGGACGATTTGGACCGCCAGGTAACATCTGTCCTCCGCGAGGTATGAGCATGTTGAATTCCCCGGGCAGTTCCGGCATTCCTTCAAGATTCATTCCTCCGACCCGCGGATCAGCCTCTCTTAAACCTATCGTTACTGATATCTCAGTTTCTTTTCCATTGCGGACAACTCCAACCTTGGCCGAATGATCGGGTGCGACCTCACTTACCATGCGCTGGAGTTTGCGTGCGCTCGTGACTGAGTCACCGTCGAATCTGACAATCACATCTCCCTTCTGAATCCCTGCTTTTGCGGCCGGAGAATTATCCCCTACAGATTCCACTGCGACGCCACGAATTTCATTTAGTCCAAATTTGGAAAAGTTATCTTTTCCAATTTCGACTAGTGAGACACCAAGATAACTCCGGCTTTCCGGCGTCATGTTGATCACGCGGGTTTCGATGCGACTGCCGTCCCCTTCTCCTGGCATCTGCCAGGTTCTAACCTGCTGTGAATGGGCCGTTAAGAACCCAGTAAAAACGAATGACGCAAATAGAATTAATGATTTCATATATCCAGCCTTAATTGTTGTATTGACCTTTGAAACAAGGCCTGAAGGTTTGGTGCCTTCGGGCAAAATACGGTTGCCCATATCAGGCTTACCGAAGTTTAAACAGCCTTTCTGCCGCCGCCACAAGGGTCTCATCCTTCTTACAAAAACAGAATCGAATCTTCTGACGGCCCAGTTCTTTCTTTGAAAAGAACGAAGATCCCGGCACCCCAGCGACCCCTATTTCTTTGATTAGATGGCGGGTGAATTCCACATCATCTTCAAATCCAAATCGTCCCATATCGGCCATCACGTAATAGGCACCCTCGGGTGCAGTGAATTCAAAACCAACCTCTCTCAAAACCGGAAGGATGAAATCACGCTTGCGTTGATACTCCGCCTTTAGCTCGTCATAGTACGCCTGCGGAAGACCCATTGCATACGCACCCGCGTGCTGTAACGGGTTCGGTGCACCGACTGTTAGAAAATCGTGGACTTTTCTGATTGCCGCTGTTATGTCGGGGGGTGCGATGCAATAACCTACTCGCCAGCCAGTCACCGAGTAGGTCTTTGAGAGAGAATTGACCACTACTGTTCGCTCGCGCATTCCAGGCAACGACGCCATCGTGACATGTTCCTTCGCGCCCTCAGCACGAGCACCGAAGATAATATGTTCGTAGATCTCATCGGTGAAGCACAGTGCGTCAAATTCCTTGCAGAGGTCAGCGATGAATTCAAGCTCTTCTCTCGAAAATACCTTGCCGGTCGGGTTGTTGGGATTGCAGATAATTATCGCCTTGGTACGCTCGTTGAAAGCACTCTTAAGTTCATCCCGATCGAATCTCCATTCACCCTCAACTTCATAGAGTGGAACATGGACCGGTTTTGCATCGGAAAGTAACGTGTCGGGTGCATAATTCTCATAGAAAGGCTCGAAGAGAATTACTTCTTCACCATTCGTGACTGTTGCGAGCATTGTTGCAATCATCCCTTCGGTTGATCCACAAGTAACTGTGATTTCCGATTCAGGGTCGACATCTAGACCCAGGAACCATTTGGATTTCTCTGCGATGGCATCCCGAAAGCTTTTGACTCCCCATGTGATTGCATATTGGTTGTGGTCACTTTCGATTGCTGCGACTGCCTTTTTCTTTATGTCGTCAGGTGCAGAAAAATCCGGAAACCCCTGTCCCAGATTGACCGCACCATGCTTTATCGCCTCACGGGTCATCTCCCGAATGACAGATTCCTGCATCGCGGACGCCTTCATTGAAATCCGTCTCTTGTCCATGCTGTCTTACTCCGATTGTGAATATCCTCTTGGGTGGTCCACGTGCCACCGCCAAGCCGACTCTATTATCTGCTCAATATCCGAAATCACGGGGCTCCAGCCGAGGATTGTCCGTGCCCTGCTGGCATCTGCGATCAATTCTGAGGGATCACCCGCACGGCGTTCAGTTTCAACTGATGCAATTTGAACTCCCGCAACTCTCTCCACCGCATCGATAACCTCACGGACCGAAAATCCGCTCCCGTTACCGAGATTGATACATTCTGAACCGCCTCCATGTTCAAGATAATCAAGCGCTAAAAGGTGCGCCCTGCTGAGATCCGACACATGGATGTAATCCCGCACGGCCGTGCCGTCCTTGGTCGGATAATCATTTCCAAAAATCTGTACATGCGGAAGAAGTCCTTGAGCGACTTTTATAATCAGAGGAATCAAATGGGTTTCAGGATCGTGATGTTCTCCGTGAAACTCGGTCGCACCAGACGCATTGAAATATCGCAGTGCAACGTGGCGCATGGTTCCAGCGGCGTCAAGTTCTTTGAGTCGTTGTTCAATCTCGAACTTCGTCTGTCCGTAAGGATTCACTGGATACTGCGGATGATCTTCATCAAGTGGCAGGTACTGAGGCTCTCCGTATGTCGCACAAGTTGAAGAAAAAATGAATCGTCTGACATCGTGACTGACAAGCACCTTGAGAAGGCGTTCAGTCTGAGCGATATTGTTTTCAAAATATAATTCTGGATTTTGGACAGACTCGCCGACATAGGCGAAAGCGGCGAAATGGATGCAACCATCGATTTTATGTTCCGATAGAATGTCCGCCACCAAATCGATATCACCGACATGACCTTGAATGAATTCCGCACCGCTCGGCACCGCCCCGCGATGCCCTCGGCTCAGGTTGTCGAGCACTACGACCTTTCTCCCATGCGCCAACAGGTCGGCCGCAGTGACACTGCCGATGTATCCAGCACCCCCTGTGACTAAAATTGCCATTGCGTTATGAAAGAGATGATTCCGGAATGTTCTTCTTGAACAAACTCCGTACTAGATTGCCGTCTCCAGCCACAACCGCCTCATGGAACTCAACCAGCATTTCCTGCACAGCCTCACTGCTGTATGCACTTATGTTGCCGATGAATATTTTGGGGTGAGATGTCTTCACGAGATTTTCACCATCGATTTCAAGTTCCTCGAAAAGTTTCTCCCCAGGCCTAATTCCAGTGAAATTGATGTTGATGTCCCTATAAGGCTCGAGTCCCGAGAGCCGAATCATATCTTCGGCGAGATCAAGGATCTTCACCGGACGACCCATGTCCAAAATGAAGATTTCCCCACGCTTTCCAAAAGCACCCGCCTGCATCACTAGTTGGGCAGCTTCTGGAATCGTCATGAAATACCGGGTCATGTCACGGTGGGTAACCGAAAGACTCTCACCCCTTCTGATCTGTTCTCGGAAAATCGGAACGACGGAACCAGCTGATCCGAGAACGTTTCCAAATCTGACGGCGACATAGTTGGTGGAGAAGCGTTTCGCCAATTCCTGAATGACTATTTCGGCGATTCTTTTGGATGCGCCCATCACCGAGGTCGGATTGACCGCTTTGTCGGTGGAGATAAGAACAAAATCACCAACGCCAAATTCGCCGGCCAACTCTCCGACTGTCTTTGTGCCGAAGATGTTGTTCTTGACGGCTTCGACAGCGTTCACCTCCATAAGAGGAACATGCTTATGGGCTGCAGCATGGAAAATGACGCGGGGCAGATTGTCTTTGATGATCTCAGTCATCCGCGCGCGGTCACAGACATCTGCCACAATTGGAATCAATTCCACATTCCCTGCGAGGTCTTTCAACTCTCGGTGAATTTCAAACAGTGAGAACTCGGCCCGCTCCACCAGAAGAATATGAGATGGCTGAAACTTAAGAATCTGTCGGACAAGCTCCGCTCCGATTGAACCGCCGGCACCCGTCACCATGACAGTTTTTGAAAAGAGGAGCTCGTGCAGGTTTGCGGTGTCGAGTGCAACCGGCTCTCTGCCTAGCAAATCCTCGATTTCAACGTCCCTGATTCGATTGATTTCGACTGTTCCATCGGCGATTGAACTGATACTCGGCACAATCCTTGTTTTAACCGGAATTTGGGTGCAGATATCGATGATTTGACGTACCTCTTCGGCCTCGGACGAATCAAGAGCGATGACGACCTGCTCAACCTGCAATTCGTCGACGAAGCGCCCGATGTCGGAAACCATACCAAGCACCTTGATACCTGCGACCCTTCCACCCAACTTGCTTCGATCATTGTCGATGAAGCCCTTGACCTCGATTTGAGAATCAGGATTGGCAAGAAGCTCGGTGACTGAATTCGCCCCGGTCCGACCTGCGCCTACGAACAGTGCAGGAGTTTTTACCCGCACTCTCTTTCTGACAGCTCCGCCGCTGCGGGAGATTTCATAAATAATTCTTCTTGCGACACGCAGTCCGACCAAACCGCCGAACCCCAATATCGTGTCAATCATCAGGACCGAGTAGGACACTCGCCATTCATCAGTTATGTAACGCCCGCCGACAACTCTCAGAAGCACTAGCACGATTACTGAAAGCAGTGCCGCTTTGATGAAAATACCGAGGTCGCCGATACTGATGTACCGCCAAATGATCGAATATCCTCCGACCAGAAATACAGCTGAAAACTGAACGAAAATGACCAGCGGGAGCTGTATCAAAGCGACATCAAAATAGAAGTCATTTACTCTCGTGTTCAGCGCGGGAAGAAAGGCGAGCAAAAAAGCACTGGTCAGCACCGACACGTCCCCAATGAACTGCAAGGGACGTCTCAGCACCGAAAAGTTTTCCTTGGACTCTCTCAGAGCGGCTGGGAACATCGGCATGACGGTGAATTATAAACCCCAAAAGAAAGCACTCCAAAAATGATTTAGGTTTGTAAAACAAGGGCGCCCCACGGTAAAGGGCAAACGTTTTCCAAAAGCTTTGAATCAGACAATAAGGTGAGCTATTCTTCATCAACACCAATTAATCAAGATGTTTAGGTACGTGACATTAATCAGCGCCTTGGCCGTCCTGGCAACGGCATCACTCGGTCAACAGCCGATTGGCGATACCGGACGTAGGGGTTACGAAATCGGCCCTGGCGATAAGATTTCGGGCAAGGTTTTAGGAGAATCAGAATTCAACTTCGACTCAATCGTAGATGAAGACGGCAAGATTCAAGTGCCTTTTGCCTCGGAGGGCATCCTTGCGGCATGTAAAACCGAGAAAGAGCTACGCCTTGAAGTTTCAAAGTACCTGCAGAAATATCTGAAGACACCCCAGCTGAGTGTCAATGTGGTCGAACGCAATAGGCCCCCAGCAACGATTTATGGAGAGGTCTGGAATCCACAGAAAGTCGTCTTGTCACGCCCTGCGACTCTCCTTGAAATCGTTTCTTTCAGTGGCGGTCTTAAGCCTGAGGCAAGCGGAGCGATTCAAGTCACGCGCACGATGCGACTTACATGCAGTGAACCCGCGGCCGACAATTGGAAAATGGGAGAAGGTGACACTCTCGGTTTTCCAAGCAGGGTGTTTTCATTCAGTAAGCTCAGAGAAAACAATCCTGCCGTCTATCCAGGTGACATCATTAGCATCCAGAAATCACCTCCGGTATATGTCGTCGGTGAAGTCTATCGCCCTGGTCCGGTTCTTATGCCAGAGGGCAATCTGCCGTTGATGCAGGCGATTGCGATGGCGGGTGGCACCGGCCGTGAAGCCAAGATCAAATCAGTCAGAATCTTCAGACAGAAGCCTGGAACCTCGGAACCTGAGATGACCATCGTCGATTTGACCGAGTACAGAAAGGGCGGGAAGGAAGATATGTTGTTGCAACCTTATGACATTGTTGAGGTTGGAAAGAATCCGAAGAGTATTGCTCAGACCTTATTGGAAATTGCGACAGGTGGTGTCCAGAGCGCCGCCAACAACCTCCCAATTCGGGTCATATACTGAGACGACTGAAAATGCAGAACATCTTTGACGCGGGCCGTGATCACGGCCCGCGTTCATTCTTTGTACATTGATTCAATCACTGCGTGATATTTTTCATCGACGACGCGTCTTTTGATTTTAAGAGTCGGCGTGAGTTCTCCACCCTCAATCGACAACTCCTGTGGAATTAGCCGAATCTTCTTCACCGTTTCAAACCCAGCTAGCCCATCAGTGTAGCGCTCAACCTGACGTTTGAGCAGATTCTGTATTCGCGAATCGGCACAAAGTTCGATATCAGTCATCAGCGGAATGTTTTTGAGTCTCAAATAGGACCGAAGCTGATCGAAATTCGGAACAATCAACGCCGCAGCAAATCTCCGCTCATTTCCGACCAATACTACTTGGCTCACGAATCTGGATTGCTTGATTCTTTGTTCAATCGGTGCCGGCGCAATGTATTTTCCACCCGAGGTTTTAAAGAGCTCCTTCTTTCGGTCTGTTATACGGAGGAATCCATCCTCGTCGACAGTTCCAATGTCGCCGGTTCTAAACCAACCATCATCGGTAAATGCAGAATCGTTGGCTTCGGGCCTGTTGAAATAACCCTTCATCACGTTCGGTCCCGCTATTTCTATCTCACCGTCATCCGCAAGTCTGATACTGACTTCGCGGATTGGTTTGCCAACGGTCCCTAGTCGCATTGATTTCGGATTGTTTGAGGTGATTACAGGTGAGGTCTCGGTGAGTCCGTAACCCTGCATGATCGGGATTCCAGCACCCGTGAAAATAAGGTAGATGGAATCCGACAGAGCAGCACCGCCCGTGATGCAGAAACGAAGCCGTCCCCCGAAAAACGCTCTAAGTTTGGAGAAGACCAGAAGGTCAGCAAAGATGTATCTGAGACGTAGCGAAATCCCCGCCCTTTGTGATTTCTCCGACGCCATCGCCGACTCCTGCGCGACACTTATTGCCCAGTCAAACATCTCTTCTTTGAATTTTCTTGATTGCGCCGCCGATAATTTCGCTCGCGCATACACCTTTTCGAAAATTCGTGGAACGCCAACGAATATCGTCGGTCTTATTTCCTTCAGATTGTCCGCCACCTTCTCAATGGATTCCGCGTAGGCAACCCTCATCCCATTGATTAGGTAGAGATACATCGCCGATCTTTCAAAGACATGCGAAAGCGGAAGTACTGAGAGTGCTAAGTCATCCGTCGTGAATCCGTAATGCTCGCTTGTATCGATTGCATTCGAAATCAAATTGCGATGGGTCAGCATCACCCCTTTCGGCTCCCCAGTCGTGCCGGATGTGTAGATAAGCGTGGCAACGTCGTCACCCGAGACGGCCGCCCCTAGCCGCTCTGGCAGGTGAGGATCTTGAGCGAGTAATCCAAGTCCTTTTAATTCAAGATTCGCCAACGAGAGAGACTCCCGTCCTCCATCTTGGAAAGAGCAACAGACTTCGAGTTGTGAAAACCCCTCCAAGGCCTCTACCGCGCCCAGCATTTCATCGCCACCGATGAAAAGCATCCTCGCGCCTGAGTCCTTCAATATGAAATCGATCGAGCTTGGTGAAAGGGTAGTGTAGATCGGAACGTCTATGATTCCGACGACCTGACAGGCGGCATCCACCAGGGTCCATTCAGGACAGTTGGTGGCAAAAATCGCGACCCGGTCTCCTTTTGAGAGACCAAGCGCGGAAAGACCAGCAGCGACGGCTCGAACTCGTTCGACAAAATCGGTGGAAGACGT
>CAXRBW010000200.1:0-2923 GCA_964228775.1 Pyrinomonadaceae bacterium
AAATCAGAAACATTATTTTTAAATCATAAAGAAAATGAATACCTCGAAAGAAAAAAGAGGGCGCTGATGGCGCCCTCTTTTTGATGTGGTGTTCCCGGCGCGATTCGAACGCACGGCCTGTCGCTTAGGAGGCGACCGCTCTATCCAGCTGAGCTACGGGAACTAAATTCTTCAAGACTGCTTGGTGTCTCGGTTCGATTCACCCTGAGAGCCCGAAAAAAACTATGCATCGTATGAGATCAGTGATCTGACATCGTAACCATCGAACTTGCTGCGACCGTTCAGGAAGGCGAGTTCGATGATGAACATGAGACTGACGACATCTCCGCCGAGTTTTGTGACCAAGTCGGCCGCCGCCTTTGCGGTGCCACCTGTTGCAAGCAGGTCGTCGACGATTAGAACCTTGCTGCCGTTGCTCACAGCGTCCTTATGAATCTCAAGCGTGTCGGTACCGTACTCGAGTTCGTAGGTCACGGAGAGCGTCTCCGCAGGCAGCTTCTTGGGTTTCCGGACCGGAACGAAACCGGCACCGAGCCTGTATGCGAGCGGCGCTCCGAAAATGAATCCCCTCGACTCGATTCCAACAACCGTCTCAATCTTCGAATCCTTATATTGATCCACAAGTGCATCAATCGTGAGCCTTAGGCCTTCCTGATCCTTGAGTAGGGTCGTGATGTCGTAGAAATTGATCCCCGGTATCGGGAAGTCCGGGACCTCTCTGATTAATTTACTTAGATTTTCCATAGGACGAATGAAGCTTTACCGATTTGATTCCTTTGTCACTTTCAATATTAGACCGCCCGAAGCCAGAACGCCAAAAACCTTTCGAATGGGTCTCGCTCACTTCTCAACAAGAAACGACCCGTACCTCTCTGAAACATCGACAACGGATTCCTCCATTCCCTCGACTGAAGCGAGGGTGGGGCCTGCTGCGAGATCGTGCCTGAACTCCTCGACGCTTTGCGCCAGGCCTTCAGCCCAAACCTCAACGCTTCCATCAGAAAGATTTCTGACATAACCCCTGACCTGGTGTCTGGCCGCGGAACGCTGCGTGAAGAATCTGTATCCGACTCCCTGTACTAATCCTTTTATGATGAACTTTCTCGCAATCATCAAAACTTTTAAAACCCGTTGCGGCGAAGCCTAGACGGATTCATCTGCTGATGGGCCGTAAATCGAGGGTACCGGTATGTCGAGCAGTCGCATGTAAACGGATAGCTGCCCGCGATGATGGAGCACGTGGTTCATCACGAAACCCTGGATGACACTCGATTTTGGAATTGTGAAGAAGACTCTCTCACCGTTCCTCATCGTCCATGATTTGAGAATTTCTTCGTCAGAAATGGATTCGAGTGCATCGACTGCCGAGGCCACGGCTGATTCAAAGTCGACAATGATGTCGGCCACCCCTGCATGAACCTTCGGCTTGTAATCCGAGGTGGCAAAGTCGAGTTCACTCGTGGAGAGAGTCATCTTTGTCCACCCAATCATCTCGACGATGTGGCCCGCAAGGCGACCGAGAGTCATGCTTTTTTCGTGCGGGCGCCAGCTGAGATCTGCACCTTCAAGACGCGAGAGCATCTTGCGCGTGGTAGCGGACTCAGCCTTCAAGCCGCCCGCGATTCTTCTTCCTATCGTTGAGTTGTCGGACATCTGTTCTCCTTGTTTGTTGTGGTCTGTGGACAATTCTTGCAAGTTTCAAAACCATTATCAATGAAGTGGGAGTGGAACGTTTTACATCATTCGAAGATGGTGACAGAATTCGTCCATGAAAACGTTGGCCCCAACTATCTTCCTCCTTTTGTTCACGGTGATTTCCAGTGCCCAACAGCGTCCGCTCCTAACTGATGACGCAGAAACCGTCGAATCGGGCTCGAGTTCGATTTCCTTCGGAACTGATTATCTGAACAACGCCAAATTTCCTCTCTCCGGACTCAAGGGCAATTTGACGAGATTCGCAGATATCAGGATGCGTTCGGCCTTCGGTTCGAATTTCGAACTCCAGATTGAAGGCGCAGTGCAGAATTTTCTCAACATAAAAACACGGGGTACTTCGAGGGTGCCGCTGTCTTTCACCGGAAGTTCGACAAACGATTGGGATGATTTCATCATGTCGGCGAAAGTGCGTCTCTTCAACGAGTCAAAGTCGGCACCCGCAATCGCACTCAAGCTCGGATATCAGATGCCGAACTCCGATCAATCCAAGGGCATCGGAACCAACCAGATAAATGTCTTCAGTAAATTAATCGTTCAGAAAAAGTTCGGGGACGTCGTCGAGGGGACCTCAAAAGCGAACATATACGGAAATCTTGGACTTGGCATCATGAATTCCCCGCTCGGCAACTTCAGTCAGAACGATGTCGTACTCTACGGACTCGCCGGTATTTTCAGAATGTCCAAGAGAGTCAACCTCGCGACGGAAATCAACGGCAGGATGAACACAAGGAGCGGCTCGGCGCCTGTCGGAACGGAAAGTGTCGGGCAGTATAGATTGGGATTCCAGCTCAAAGCAGCCCGCTTCAGATTCGACTCAGCCGCAATCTTCGGAACCACCTCAAACAGTCCGCGGTCCGGCATCACCTTCGGGGTCACCTACTTCTCGCCGAAACTATTCAAATAGGAATCTCAGAGACTGAATGGATCGATGAGATGATTGATCGGGGAATGGCCGTGACCAAGCATCGGCGCCGTGCGGATTGCCTCACTGACGTAGCGCTTGGCCCCACGAACGGCGTTTTCGATTCCACTGCCTAGCGCGAGTCGTGCGGCAATCGCCGCCGAAAGTGTGCATCCTGTCCCATGAGTGGCGGTCGTCTCAAAGAACTCACCGTCAATCACGAGCTCCCTGCCCTCGACGAATAAATAGTCGCGCGCGGAGCCTCTTTCGACCAGTCCTGCGCCGAAATGACCTCCCTTGATAAGC
>CAXRBW010000201.1:0-10646 GCA_964228775.1 Pyrinomonadaceae bacterium
GCAAGTGCCCAGACCTCGGTTTTGAGAACATCCCCGAGGACGGCCAGCCCGCCGTTAGTATCTCCGTAGAGAGTGCAGTATCCGACAGCGAGTTCCGATTTGTTCCCAGTTGAAACAAGTAGGCGATTTTCAACGTTGGAAATCACCATCAGAATCATCCCGCGAATCCGAGACTGTAAATTCTCTGCGGCCACACTGTCCCCACCTTTCTCAGGCTGTTTAAGACCGAGCTGACCAGACAGTTGTTCGAAAGTATCGGAGATCTTCTCGAGTCTTGATTCACACCCGAGGTTTTTAATTAGTTGCTGAGAGTCCTCGATGCTTCCGGGTGATGAATATTGAGAGGGCATCATCACGCACAACAGGTTCTCCGGCCCGATAGCTTCTGCGACGAGCGTCGCTACAAGCGCTGAGTCGATACCCCCGGAAAGCCCGAGCGTTGCCCTACGGAAACCATTTTTCTGGGCATAATCCCTGATCCCCATGACGAGGGCCTGACGTATAGCCTCTAGTTCCGGAATTTTCACGGCGGAAACTGCTTCGTTATCTTTTGAGAGGTCGATGACCGTCAGGGCTTCCTCGAAATACGGCGCGCGACAGACGATTTTTCCCGATTTATCCGCCACCATCGAACCGCCATCAAAAAGAATTCCGTCGTTGCCTCCGACGAGATTAACGAATACAACATCACAGCCATTCAACTTGGCCCGATGCGAGACAATCTGTTCTCGGATGGTCGCTTTGTCCTTGTTGAAAGGTGAGGCATGCAGAGCAAGAATTAAGTCTGCACCCGCCGAGATCACTTCTTTTGTAGGATCGACGTCATAAAATTTCCTCGGCCAGAATGTCTCGTCGTTCCAGAAGTCTTCGCAGACGACGACTCCGATCTGCCGCCCTCTTATCTCAAAAGTCCGTCGGACTTTGCTTGGCTCGAAATATCGTGGATCGTCGAAGACGTCGTATTCTGGCATCAGAACCTTGTCCGCAAATCCCAAGAGCTGTCCGTCACTCATGACAGCTGCCGTGTTGTAAAGTGGTTTTCCGTCGGGGCTTCCCGTGGGTCTTATTGTGCCGATTGCCGCTGCGATGCCCTTCGTTTCAGGGATGATTCTTTCGAGCAAAGCTTCGGCACCTGAAATGACATCTCGGTCTTGAAACCAATCCTGTGAGGTATAGCCGTGCGTCGCAATCTCAGGAAAGACCACTAGATCCGCGGCTTGCTGCTTAGCCTTTCGGATGGCGTCAATGATCTTCGAGACATTGCCCTCAATATCACCGTTGGTTGTATTTATTTGTGCGACCGCTATCCGCATCTTCCGATTGAAATCTGAGAGAGTACCCGCGACATGCATCGACAGTCTTGCTGTGAACTCAAATAATACCGTATGTTACTTATTGAGTTCTAATCGATGGAAAGTTCCCGTCAAAATCCATTCATCTTTTCAGCCTTGGACGACTACTCATTTCGTCAGCGCATCGCAATCCGCGCGGCCGACATCACCTTCAGTGCCTTTCTTTTCATGCTCGGAATGACTTTAAGATGGAGCGGTGAAGACGAGGCATTTCTCCGCTCTGTCGACAACCAGAAGCCAGTGATACTTTGTATCTGGCATGCTGGACTCCTACCCTCACTTTTCCGTTTCAGACGTATGCAAATTGTTGCCCTGACATCCAAGAGTTTCGATGGGGAATACACGGCGCGATGTCTGCAGCGTTTCGGTTTTGGAAGTGTTAGGGGCTCGTCGTCAAGAGGCGGCGGTGCAGCATTGCTCGCATTGGAGGAACAAATCGAGCAGGGGAGGAGTATCGCCTTCACAGTAGACGGACCAAAGGGGCCAGCTCGCGTTGTGAAGCCGGGTGCCTGTGTTCTCGCGAAGCGATCGGGTGCGCCGATCATCCCATTCTCGGTCGAGCTCTCTTCTTTTTGGCGTCTCGGAAGCTGGGATCGGATGATGGTTCCCAAGCCGTTCAGTAAGGCGAGACTAGTGTTTGGTCCTCAAATCAAGGTTGCATCAGATGCAGATGACAACATTGTTTCGGAGAAGATCGCCGAGCTTCAGCGTGCTCTTGATTCGCTCGACTAAGATTACCTATACCTCAGATCCGCCGGCAGAACCTCTCTTCAAAAACAATTCGGCGGCAATCAAGACAAATAGAATCCACACTAGGTCCGCAAGGAACAGGTGGATTAATTGCATGACGATGGGGGCACCCAGGAAGATTGTCGCGACACCGCAGGCAACCTGGATGATGACGACAATCTCAAGCCAAACTCCGAGTCGTAACAATGAGCGTTCCGTGGAAAAAGTTCGTCGCGCCCATCCAGCGAAAAACACCAGTCCCGCAGCAACAATCGTTGAGATGATCGGATGAAAAATCCGAAGTCTGACAATAATCGGCGATTCACTTGAGAAATCCTGCATCAGCCCCTCGGTGAGGCTGGCCGACTTGTGCAACATGTTACTCAGCGCCGCAACCGAACCGCTGACACCGGTCAAAAGTATTCCCGAGGTCAACGCCACCATTGAGAAAAGAAGAATCTTGCTTTTAGGTCTGCCCAACGCACCCTTGTCGACGGACCAAACGTTTAGAGTTAGCACGGCGAGCAGTCCGAACGTAATGATCAGATGTCCGGCCATCCAGAAAGGCCGTGTCGGTGTCCATGTATCGGCCGTATTGCCGGTCAGCAACAACGCAGCCCCAATCAAGACATCGAAGATGATGAAGACGAATGAAAGCGTCGCGAAGCGGAGTGGCAAATCACTGAACTTGAATTTCCTGAGCGCCCAAATCAGCATCACCAAAACAAGTAAGCCTGCGATTGCCGTCGAAATGCGATGGGAAAACTCAATTACCGTCTTGAATGCAGGCGCAGCAGGGATTACCTCGCCATGACATGTCAGCCAGTGTTGACCGCAACCGTCACCAGACTTGGACGCCCGAAGAAACACCCCCCAGAGAATCACGAGGAAGTTGTAGAGAAGTGTGATGAGTGAGAATCTCGTGTAGGCAGAGAACTTTGTGCGGGTCTGCATAATTTGTTACTTTCAAACGCGGGGAAGTCCTTCTTTCTTCAATGATATCACCCCATAAACTGCTGAAAAAAGGTGTCTAGTAAGGAACGTATAGACAAATTGCTTGTTGATTTGGGCCTCGCTGAATCCCGTACCAAAGCCCAGGCGCTTGTCATGGCCGGTGTCGTACTTGTTGATGAGAAGCGGGCAGAGAAACCTTCTGAACTCTTTTCAAGCGATGCCCGAATCAGACTCAAGGGCGAATCGGAGTCTGGTCGATATGTCGGCCGTGGTGGACTCAAGCTTGAAAAGGCACTCGATGAGTTCGGAATAGATCCGACCGGCACCGTTTGTTTGGATATCGGCTCATCTACCGGGGGCTTCACGGACTGCCTGCTTCAGCGCGGCGCAATCAAGGTCTTTGCGATTGATGTGGGAACCAATCAGCTCGATTGGAAGCTTAGAGCGGACCCGAGAGTCGTAGTGAGGGAGCAGGTCAACGCCCGATTTCTGCAAAAGACAGATTTCCAGGACGAGTTCGACCTCATCGTGATGGATGTGTCATTCATCAGTGTGACAAAGATAATTCCCGCCGCAATTCCCCTCATGAAAGACGCTGCCAAGATGGTGGTGCTCATCAAACCTCAGTTCGAGGTCGGTAAGGGAGAGGTCGGCAAGGGTGGAATCGTTCGTGATCCCGAAAAGCATGAGCAGGTTGTGAAATCTGTGATCGATTTTGTTCGAGTTGTGGGTCTTGTGGATAATGGACTTATAGACTCTCCGATTCTCGGAGCCGAGGGAAATAAAGAGTTCCTCGCAGTCTTTTCAAAATCCTAATGAATACCGAAACCCAGAAGTCCGTACCTAGCTCCACCTATGCCCGCGAGCCGTTGGTGGAGGGTCTCGATTTCTACTATGACAACGGTCTGATGGTTCTCACCGCCCGATTCCTTCGGAGGAGGGGTAACTGCTGTAGCAACGATTGCCGACATTGCCCCTACGAAGACAGCATTTACTGTAAATCAAAGTAGAAAAGTTTCGATCTCTTCTTCTTCACGACTTTCTGAAATCTGGTTTTGGGGACTCGGGTCGGCCTTCGAAGGTTTTAATGTACTCACCCGTTCTCTTCTTACCGGTTTCGTTGCTGTGATTTTCACACCCGCTTTTCTGAGTGCCTCCGACAGTCGTTTCCTGTCGTTCTGCATTTCTGGGCGAGCCCCGAGCCCATCAAGCAAGCCTTCAATCAACGCAACGGCGTGCGCGTCATCGGGCCAGTCGATACTGTAATGCATCCAGGTTCCCTCCCTGCGTGCGACCACTAAACCCACGCGGCGTAGATACGCAAGATGTCGCGAAATCTTGGGCTGACTGTCGCCGAGAATCTCGGTGAAATAACCGACAGATATTTCACCGTCTCTGATCAGATTCAGGATTCTCAAGCGTGTCTTGTCACTAAGCCCGAGAAGAACCTTTTCAAGATTTGAAAGATATGTCGCATCCTTCATGGTAACGAGAATTTAACACAGTGTGTTTAGCCTTGGGAAAGAGCTCGGAGTATGTTTGCCAAGGAACGTTGCAACTCGTAGGATTAGGCATTCCATAATCAGGTATCAGAGGCAGCGATGTCAGAGAAATCCATTTTCACTAAAGCCGTCCATGCTGGAGAAGACCCCGAGCGACACCACGGGGCAGTCTCGACTCCCATTTACAACTCCACCGTTTTCAAGTTTCCCGACCTCGAGACAGGCGCGGATATCCACAATTGGCGCACCGAAGGATTCTTTTACGGCCGACTAGGAAATCCGACACAGCAGGCGCTTGAGCGGGCCGTATGTGAGCTCGAGAGCGGAGAAGACGCGCTTTGCTTTGCTTCAGGAATGGCCGCAATCGCCGCCGCGACTCTGACCTTTGTCAAACATGGCGATCATATGGTCGTACCGGAAGCTGTATATGCGACGACGGGCGCCTTCTTTCGGTTCATGGAAGAAAAGTTTGGCATAAGCTCGACCTTTGTTAATTCGGCAGATCCAGAAAATTATCGCAGGGCGTTAAAACCTGAGACCAAACTTCTTTATATTGAGACGCCTTCAAATCCCACATGTCGCATAACGGATATCTCGGCAGTCGCCGCAATTGCAAAAGAACACGGTGTTTCAACGATTTGTGACAACACGTTCGCCACCCCTTTCAATCAGAATCCGCTGTTGATGGGATGTGACGTTGTCATTCACAGTGCCACCAAATATCTCGGTGGTCATAGTGACCTTTCCGCCGGGATTGTTGTCGGCAGTCGCGCAGTAATCGAACGCGCTCGGCATGGCACTTCTAAGTTGTTCGGTGGGTCAATAGCTCCAGAAGTGGCTTGGCTTGTCATGCGCGGAATCAAAACGTTGCCTCTCAGAATGGAGCGACATAATTCTAATGCAGAGCGCATCGCTTCATTTCTAGCCGAGCACCCTAACGTCGTGAAGGTGTTCCATCCGAGTCTGACTGGAGACGCGGGCCATGAAATCGCCAAGCGTCAGATGCGCGGATTCGGAGCGATGCTTTCCTTTGATCTCGGCTCTTACGATGCTGCGAAACGCTTCTTGAATCAGATGAAGGTGGTGACTCTTGCGACCTCGCTCGGAGGCGTTGAGACCTTGGCGCAACATTCGGCGTCGATGACCGCCGCTAACGTGCCTCAAGAGGAAAGGGAGAAGACCGGCATTACGGACGGGCTGATACGCATGTCGGTAGGTATAGAGGACGTCAACGACCTCATTTCAGATATCGATCAAGCTTTACAGGGAGAATAAATAATGGCAGTAGAAAGCGCCAATTGCCCAGGAAGACTAGGATTTCTAGATAGATACCTGACCCTATGGATCTTTATTGCAATGGCTTTGGGAATCGCAATAGGGCATTTCTATCCGAGTGCAGCGAGTTTGGTGAATGGATTTCAAAGCGGAAGCACCAACATTCCTCTCGCCATCGGTCTCATTGTGATGATGTATCCGCCTCTCGCCAAGGTGAGGTATGAAGAACTTGGAAAAGTTTTCCGCAACACAAAGATACTCGGACTGTCCTTATTGCAGAACTGGGTTATTGGTCCACTATTGATGTTTGGGCTGGCCGTCACCTTTCTTTCCGATAAGCCGGAATATATGACCGGGTTGATATTGATCGGACTCGCCCGCTGCATCGCCATGGTCATCGTCTGGAATGACCTTGCCGAGGGCGACACCGAGTACGCTGCGGGTCTGGTGGCTTTTAACAGCATCTTTCAGGTCATCTTCTACAGCGGATTCTGTTGGATCTTTTTAGAGTTTTTACCTCCTCTTTTTGGACTCGAAGGTGTCATTGTAAAAATCACCGTCCGAGAGATAGCAGAAAGTGTCGCTATTTATCTCGGCATTCCATTTCTAGCGGGAATGCTGACAAGATTCATACTACTCAAATTCGTGAGTTCCGAGTGGTATCAAGAGAAGTTCATCGCGAGAATATCTCCAATCACGCTCATCGCCCTGCTTTTCACCATTGTTGTTATGTTCAGTTTGAAGGGCGACCTTGTTCTCCAACTGCCAGGTGATGTGGTCCGGATAGCCGTCCCGCTGCTGCTATATTTTGTGCTCATGTTCGCGGTCAGCTTTGCTTCTGGAAAAATAATTGGAGCGGATTATTCAAAGACGGCAACTTTGTCATTCACGGCCGCCAGTAACAACTTTGAACTTGCGATTGCCGTGGCGATAGCAGTCTTTGGTGTCGGCTCCGGTGTTGCCTTTGCGGCCGTGATTGGGCCCCTTGTCGAGGTCCCCGTGATGATCGCACTTGTGGGCGTTTCGATGTGGCTGCAGAAGAGGTACTTCAGATCTATATGAAAAGCGTGTTGATTCTTTGTACCGGCAATTCAGCTCGGTCCCAGATGGCAGAGGGGCTTTTGCGTCATATAGCAGGTGGGCTTATCGAGGTTGCTTCCGCTGGTACGATTCCTTCGACGGTCAGGCGCGAAGCGATAGAGGCACTGCAAGAAATCGGCATCGATATATCCCACCATCGATCAAAAGGCATCCATGAATTTCAAGATTCTTCGTTTGATGTTGTTCTGACAGTCTGTGATAACGCGAAGGAAACCTGTCCATTTTTTCCCGCAAGTGTGAAAGTGGTACATCGCTCATTTGAGGATCCTCCACATGAGGGCGATGTCCCATACGAGGAATCGCTCGCTGTTTTCAGAAGAGTGCGGGATGAAATCGCAGGGTACCTGCAGGCCGAATTCCTTCCTAGTTTGCAAAAATAATGGAAGGGTCCCTAACGCGGTCCCCTTCCAAACTTAAGAAGCCAAATCCCTTCTACTTACCCTTGCCAATCTCCGTTCCAGCGGCGGCAGAGGGAAGTGGCATTCCGACGGCATCGGATTTGGTTGCTGGTGGACCCTCCGGTTCAGCTTCGCCGAGTTCCCCGACGATGAGTTTCCCGGCCTGCTTCGAGAACATCAGCTTCGAATCTCCTTCTTCGAAATCAACGACCAACATGTCGCCTGTCGAAACCTGTTCGGTGGCGACAAGATTCGAAATCGGATATACGAGGAAACGCTCTATTGCCCGCTTCAGATGTCGAGCACCATATTTGAGATCGATACCCTCGGCCAAGAGAAACTCTTTCGCCGAATCAGTGCACTCAAAAACGAATTTCGTACCAGCAGAGTTGGTTATTCTGCCTTGGACGAGTCCGAGTTCTATATCCAAGATCTGCCTCAAGTGGTGTTCTTTGAGACTCCTAAAGACAACCACCTTGTCGATCCGGTTCATGAACTCAGGTGAGAACTTTCTTTTCGCCGCTTCGAGCGCTGTCTTATAGATCTTCTGATCGACTTCGTTGTCGTCATTCACCTTGTCGCCTTTGGCAGGAGCGAATCCTATTCCGCCTGAAATCATCTCTGACATCTCACGAGCGCCGAGGTTGGAGGTCATGATCACCACTGTCTTCGAGAAATCGACACGACGATTGTCACCGAGTGTCAGGGTTGCCTTGTCCAAGATGCCGAGCAGTAGCTGCCAAAGCGCATCGGATGCCTTCTCGATTTCATCAAACAGAACAAAGGTTATCTGCGCCTCCTCGGTGTGGCATTTATCAAGGTTCTCCTGAGTCAGCATCGGAGATGTTTCTCGGTGACCTAGGTACCCGGGCGGTGAGCCTATCAGCTTTGCAATCTCATGGGAGTGTTGAAATTCCGCGCAGTCGATTTTCACCACCGAGTGAGGGTCATCGAATAGCACCTGGGCCGCCGCCTCCACAACGCGGGTCTTTCCCGAACCGGTTGGACCGAGAAAGAGCATGGTACCGATCGGCCTCGAAGGGTTGTTCATCCCAGCTAGATAAATCTGAAAGAGGCCACTCATTCTTCTGACCGCGCGTTCTTGACCTACGATCTGAGCGGAGAGATTCTCTTCGAATTCTTTTGCCTTGGGACTCTTGATGTCAGGATCAAGCCGAATAAGTTTCTCGGTTGCTTTCTTTTTCGCCATTTCGTTTGACATTGCTCGTTTTAACTTCCCTCAAGTGACTTCAATTGGAAAGTCACCTGCTGATTCCAACCTGCAAAACACAGAAGACCGTGCGAGATGGGTATCTGTTTAGCATATGGGATATACCAATGCAAGAATCCCGCCGTGTGCGCGACGCGGCGGGATTCAATTTGTGACTAGCACGGATAGCCGTCGCTATTCTTCGTAATAGTCCTGACCGAGATGGGTGATCAATTCCTCACCTTGCATGTAGCGGAGAGTGTTCTTCAGTTTTTTAAGCTGAATGAAAAGATCATGTTCCGGATAGAGTCCTGCAGGTGTCTGCGGCGCCTTGAAGTAGAAAGACAGCCATTCTTGGATGCCCTTCATGCTGGCACGCTGAGCGAGGTCTAGAAACAGCGCAAGGTCGAGACACAAAGGCGCAGCAAGAATCGAATCACGACATAAGAAGTCGATTTTGATCTGCATCTTGTACCCAAGCCAGCCGAAGATATCGATGTTATCCCAACCTTCTTTGTTATCTCCGCGCGGTGGATAGTAGTTGATGCGCACGACATGGGAGAAATTCCCATAAAGATCTGGATGCGCGTCGGGCTGCAGAATTGTTTCGAGAACCGAAAGCTTCGACTCTTCCTTTGTTTTGAAGTTTTCCGGGTCGTCGAGGACCTCTCCGTCGCGGTTTCCAAGAATGTTGGTCGAATACCACCCCTCGAGACCTAGCATGCGGGCTTTGAGGCCAGGTGCCAGAATCGTCTTCATCAGGGTCTGACCAGTTTTGAAGTCCTTACCGCAGATCGGCACACCATTCTGCTCGGCGAGCTTGGTCAGTGCTGGTATGTCGAGTGTGAGATTGGGTGCGCCGTTCGCAAATGGGATGCCAGATTTGATTGCGGCATATGCATAAATCATCGAAGGAGCAATCCGCGGATCGTTGTCGTACATCGCCTTCTCGAACGCTTCGATAGTCTGATGTATTTCCGATGGCTCGAGATAGATTTCAGTTGATGCCGCCCAAACGATGACGAGTCGGTCACAGCCCTTGTCACGTTTGAAGTTAGCCATGTCAGCCATGAGCTGTTCGGCCAATTCCATCTTGTTCTTACCGGACTTTATGTTCGTGCCATTGAGGCGCTTGACATAGTTGTGGTCGAACACTGCAGGCATCGGCTTCAATGAATCAAGCTGCTCCCTGAGGTCTTCGACTAGGGATTTTTCGAGCACGCCCGCATGAGCGGCGGCTTCGTAGGCCGAGTCGGAGAAGATGTCCCACGCACCGAAAACCACATCGTCGAGAGATGCCAAGGGAACGAAATCGCGGATCAAAGGGTTACGGTTGTCAGTCCTTTTTCCAAGCCTGATGGTGCCTAATTGGGTCAAAGACCCGAACGGCTTAGCAATACCCTTACGGACAGCTTCGACGCCTGCCACGAGCGTAGTGCTGACTGCTCCGAGTCCAACTAGTAGGACACCCAGCTTTCCCTCTGCGGGAGCTATCTGCAAACCCTGTTTTGACATTGAATTTCCTCCGAAAAATCGAAACAAAATAATAACTGTCAAGCTGTTTTTAGGCAATCTCTCGCGAGAGAGTCGGAAAACTCACTTATTCTCAGCCCCGAGAGGCTTTCAAACAGTCAGTAAGTTGAACTAGAATCGCTGCGTCACGTTTCATTAAAGACATAACAATCACAAGACCGCTCTCGGAATGAGACCATTCACGGAGTATGCGTCGGAGATAGCTCCAACTTGATTCCATATGTTCACCATGCTGAAAAACATCTCGGGTGCTTCACTGCTTTTTACACTCCTTTTTCAACTAGCTCTTCCTTTTGAGATTCAGGCACAGACTGGTCAAAGAAAGATCCAAGCGACAAAAAAGAGCGCGCGAAAATCCCAATCAAAGCCGACTAAAAAAGCCGATGGCCGAAAAAGGGGCTTCGAAGAACCACAGGCTGAGGATGAATTTGAGAGCGACCCTGAAAAGCGAATGGAGTGGTTCTTGCGGGAGAGGGCATATCCGTTTGAATCGATTCCAGACGACGCTAGAAGAAAGGCATGGATGGAGCGGGCACGTGAGCGTCGCATGGCACCTAGCGTGGTTTCGAGGCAGTGGAAGAGCATCGGCCCC
>CAXRBW010000202.1:0-5368 GCA_964228775.1 Pyrinomonadaceae bacterium
TTGCTTACAACATCTCATATGGCAACCCTGACGCCTCGATTGAGGAAATTCAAGACGCGGCCCGCGTGGCCTTCGCCGATGAATTCATCGGCATGCTTCCGAATGGTTATGAAACAGTGGTCGGAGAGCGCGGAGTGTTCCTTTCTGGCGGCCAACGTCAGCGGATTGCAATCGCTCGAGCCGTGCTGACAAAGGCGCCGGTTCTCATTTTAGACGAGGCCACATCAGCGCTCGACGCCGAGAGTGAACGCTTTGTGCAAAAGGCGCTTGAGAATCTCATGAAGGACAAGACGTCTGTCGTCATCGCCCATCGCCTCTCGACCATTCGTCGTGCAGATCAAATCGTGGTCATGGAAAAGGGTCGCATCATCGAACGCGGAACCCACGCTCAGCTGATGGAGACGAGCGGCGTCTATAAGCGGCTCTACGAATTACAATTTGCAGATCCAAACGAGAGCGTCCCGCCCGACAGACGATAGCCAAAATTAAAATGTTTGCGAATCGCCCATTCAGCCTCTAAACTTCCCTCTAATTATGAAATCGATGACCGGCTTCGGCCGCGGTACATTCACTAGCGAAACCGCCTCCCTCACTGTTGAGGTCAAGACAGTCAATAACCGTTTTCTTGAAATCAATTTGAGGATGTCTTCAGATCTTCAGGAGATTGAACCACTAATCAAGCGCACCGTGAGCCAACGCGTGACGAGAGGTCGGACCGACGTATCGATCTCATTTGATCGCGCCGCGAGCTCAGGGTTTGAGGTCGATGCCGACACGGTCGGTGCGTACCTCGAAGGGATTGAGAACATTAAAAAACAATACTCGCTGCCTGGTGAAACCGACATCAACTCAATACTTAGATTGCCGAATATCCTAAAGGCGAAGAGAGTAAAGGGTGATCCGGAGGCAGTCGCCTCAGGCGTCATCAGCGCACTTGAGCACGCTTTGACTGAACTCGATTCGATGCGACGGACGGAGGGCTCAGCACTCGCCATGGAACTTGAGGCTCGACTCTCTCAAATCGAAGAGTTAATACCGACAATTGAAGCAGAGGCGGCGGCGGTTCCGGTCGAATATCAGGCAAGATTGAACAAACGCATCTCAGAACTGCTCGAAAAAAGCAGTAATCCGATTGAACTCGATCCCGCACGTGTGGCGCAGGAAATAGCATTTCTCGCAGATCGCGCTGACATCTCCGAGGAGATTACTAGGCTGAAGGTTCACATCAGTCAATACCGCGCCCTCATGAAGGAAGAAAAGGATGTTGGAAAGCGTCTGGATTTTCTGACTCAAGAACTTAACCGTGAGGCGAACACCATAGCGAGCAAGACCAACAATCTGAAAATCAAGGAAAACGCGTTGGCGATAAAGAGCGAAATCGAAAAGCTTCGCGAACAGATTCAGAACATCGAATAGATGGCGGGAAAACTAATCATCATAAGTTCCCCTTCGGGCGGAGGAAAAGGGACACTCATAAGGGAGGTATTAAGGACATGTCCTGAAATTGCCCTTTCGGTCTCCTACACCACCCGTGCGAAGAGAGAGGGTGAGATTGACGGGCGCGAATATCATTTTGTCACCACGGAACATTTCGAGGGGCTGATAGCGCAGGGGGAATTTCTCGAATACGCCCATGTACACGGCAAGTATTACGGGACCTCCGAAAAGCAGGTCGGTGAACTTATAGCCCAAGGCAAGGATGTAATTCTGGAAATTGATGTTCAAGGCGCCGAAGCTGTCCTCGCAAAGCGTCCCGAGGCCGTCAGCATCTTCATTCTTCCTCCCTCATACTCGGTCCTGAGAAGCAGGCTAGAGGCACGGCAGACAGAGTCTCCCGCGCAGATAGACCTCCGAATGAAAAATGCACTAGAAGAGGTGAAGCATTACAAGTCCTTCAAATTTGTCGTTGAAAACAACGACCTTTCGACGGCGGTTCGCAAGATTAAGTCGATAATTGCTGGTGAATCGCCGCTTGAGGATGGACAGGAGGCTGCCGTAAAGGCTATCCTTGATAGTTTCAGAGCCTAATCAATGCGAGCGCTAAGCTCGTCAAAGTCCAAGGAGTCGTCAATGAAAGAGGAGATGGAAGACAATCAAGAATTCGAATTGAAGGATCAAGATGCGATTGACTCGAAATATCGCATGATAATTTTGGCTGCTCAACGGTCAAAACAGATCCAGCAGGGTGCGACGGTTCGCGTTGACGCTGACGGCAGAAAACATAAGCCGACCCGCATCGCACTCAAGGAGATTGAAGGAAAGAAGGTGCCCTTCGACACGCTCGTCGATTAAGGCCACTCCCAAATTCACAAAAATAGACCGCCCTTTCGGGCGGTCTATTTTCTTTACATCCCCTTGTAATTGGGTCCGCCTCCGCCCTCGGGGGTTACCCAATTGATTATCTGATACGGATCGGCCACATCACAGGTTTTACAGTGGACGCAATTCGAGAAGTTGACCTTGAGTTCCCTCCTACCAGAGGACGGATTCTGCTCCATCTCATAAACAGCGGCTGGGCAGAATTTTTCACAGGGATTCCCATATTCCTCGGCACAACGAGTTGCACAGATTTCGGTGTCGAGAACGTGCAGGTGGCACGGTTGATTCTCATCATGGGCCACCCCGGCGAAAAAGACATCTGTGGCTTTGTCGAAAGTGAGTTCTTTATCAAATTTGAGACTGGCGTATCTCTCTGAATCGACAGATACCGTCCCGGTCTTTTCGAGGCGCTCGTATCCCGCGACATGGTGCTGTTTTGAAAAGAGACCCCAGGCCCTGCCGCCAGTGAGAAACTGAAGACCGGTATTTATCAGCGCGAGCCACCTTCCTGCTTGGAATGCGCCATGGAAATTTCGAACGGGATATAGCTCCTTGAAGAGCCAACTCGACTTGATTCTATCTTCGTAAGATGAGAGTGCTGCATCGGAGAAATCGCCAGCCGATAGTGCAGTCGTAATCGTTTCCGCGGCGAGCATTCCGGATTTCATCGCGGTATGGATGCCCTTGATGCGTTGTCCATTCAAAAATGCACCCGAATCCCCTACGATTAAGAGTCCCCCGGCGTAAAGTCGGGGCATCGTGTTCCAGCCGCCCGCATTGATGGTCTTTGCACCGTACTTAATCATTTTGCCGCCTTTAAGAACGGCGGCTACCTTGGGATGCGTTTTGAATTTTTGGAATTCAGCATGCGGGTCAATGGTTGGATCACGATAGTCAAGACCCGTCACATATCCGATGCTCACGACATTGTTTTTCATGCCGTAGATCCAGCCCCCGCCATATGTCTGTGCATCGGATGGGAAACCCAGTGTATGGACGACTTTGCCTTCAGCGAAGTTTTCCGAAGGAATTTCCCAAAGTTCTTTGACGCCGATGCTGTAAACCTGGGGTTCCTTGCCATCATCGAGACCTAAACGAGAAATCGCCTGTTTTGCGAGTGAACCGCGGGGACCTTCTCCTAGCACCGTGACCTTGGCAATTAAATCAATACCTGGCTCGAAATTTCCTTTCGGCTTTCCCTCATGGTCGACACCTTTGTCACCGGTCCTAACACCAACCACATTACCCTCATCGTCGAACAGGAGCTCACTCCCTGGAAACTCGGGGAACACATTGATTCCCGCCTGCTCACATTGTCCTGCGAGCCATTCACAAAGCCGGCTGAGAGAAATTATGTACTTGCCCTTGTTTTTGAGTGGAGGGGGCACAGCGGGAGGGACGAGGGCTGAGCTCTTGGTCAGATACCAAAACGCATCTTCCGCCACCTGGGCATCGACGGGACCACCCTTCTCAAGAAAATCCGGCATCAGTTCCTTGATTGCAATCGGATCCATCACGGCTCCCGATAGAATATGGGCACCGACAAACGGGCCCTTCTCTATGACCGCAATTTGGATTTCGCCAATCCTTGATCCGCTACGCTTTCCGTCGGCAACCTCGGAATCGTGCAAATCAATCAATCGCTTGAGATGGAGTGCGGCGGCCAGGTTTGCCGGCCCAGCACCAACGAACACAACGTCCATTTCAAGCTTCTCTCTCTCAATCATAATTCTCCAAGAATGAATGGGTATTCACTGCGAGTATATCAAACCGACACCTCTTCCTACAGTCGACTTCGTGCGAAAGAAAAAGCGCATCGGCGTTGCCACCGACGCGCTTTCGTAAATAAATAATTGTGAGCCTTAGGAGCCCGCAGCTGCCGCGACGACTTTCGCGGCCGCATCGCTCATTCCATTTGCAGGAATGATTCCGATGCCAGATTCAGAAAGGACCCGCCGACCCTCTTCCACATTTGTTCCCTCGAGTCTCGCAACTATGGGGATTTTTACATCGAGATTCTTCGCCGCAGCAACAACACCGTTGGCGACGGTGTCGCATCTGACGATACCGCCGAAGATGTTGATGAGAACCGCTTTGACGTTCGGGTCCGCAAGCAGAATTCGAAAAGCATTCTCAACTCTTTCAGTCGACGCGCCTCCACCGACATCAAGGAAGTTGGCGGGTTCGCCACCGTGAAGCTTGATGATGTCCATCGTCGCCATCGCGAGACCTGCACCGTTGACCATGCATCCGATATTCCCATCAAGCTTGATGTAGTTCAGGTCGAATTTTGAGGCTTCTATTTCGAGCGGCTCCTCCTCGTTGAGGTCGCGCAAAGTAGCGTAATCCTTGTGCCTGTAAAGGGCGTTGTCGTCGAAATTGACCTTTGCATCGAGGGCAATGAGCCGGCCATCCTTTGTAAGAAGGAACGGGTTGATCTCGACAAGAGACGCGTCAAGTTGTTCGTATGCCGTGTAAAGCGACTGCATGAATTTTGCAGCTTGGCCAACGAGCTCGGCAGGGAGACCTAAGCCGAAGGCAAGCTTTCTGGCCTGAAAACCCTGAAGGCCGACTGCCGGATCGATGGTCTCCTTAAAAATAAGCTCGGGAGTTTCCTCAGCGACCTTTTCAATATCCATTCCGCCCGCCGGAGAAGCCATGAAGACGTTTCTACCTGTGACCCTGTCCAGTGTAATTCCAAGATAAAACTCACGATCTATAGGGAGGCCTTCCTCAATCAGAAGCGTCTTGACCTCTCGACCTTCGGGCCCTGTCTGATGCGTCACAAGCATCATTCCCAACATGCTGGACGCAATCTCTTTCGCTTCGGCAGGAGACTTGGCCAACTTAACACCGCCGCCCTTTCCGCGACCGCCCGCGTGAATCTGGGCCTTGACGACGACAGTGTCAGTGCCGAGCTCCTTCGCAGCCCTTTCGGCCTCATCCGGTGTCGAGGCAACAATGCTACGGGGAACGGGCACTCCGAACTTTTTGAGGAGTTCCTTACCTTGGTATTCGTGGATCTTCATAACGATGATTTCTTACTGCC
>CAXRBW010000203.1:0-7255 GCA_964228775.1 Pyrinomonadaceae bacterium
AAAGGTTTTCACGACCCATGGTGAACCCGAGTCGGCAGAGGCGATGGCGAGCCATATAAGAAAGCGGTTTGGTTGGGTCGTGGAAGTGCCCACGCTCAATCAGACTGTCGAACTCTGACGGACCTTTGACCATCAGTATCCGGGGCGCGCTCGTTTGCCTCACCCCATCTCATCGTTTAAGATTTTTATTTAATTTTCAGCAATTCAACCATCACAGGGGGAAAACGCCTTGAGCGTTCTGGTAGATAAGAACACGCGGGTCATCGTACAGGGGCTGACAGGAAAGGAAGGGACCTTCCATGCCCTTCAGATGATCGATTACGGAACCAAGATTGTCGGCGGTGTCACGCCCGGCAAGGGAGGCACCACTCACGAAGGTGTCCCGGTTTTCAACACGGTCGCCGATGCGGTCAGTGGGACGGGAGCCAACGCGTCGGTCATCTATGTCCCGCCCGCATTTGCGGCGGACGCCATCATGGAAGCAGCAGACGCAGGATTGCCGCTCGTGGTCTGTATCACCGAGGGCATCCCGGTTGCCGACATGGTCAAGGCGAAGGCCTTTCTCGACACGAGGTCGACGCGGCTTATCGGGCCGAACTGTCCGGGCATCATCTCTCCTGGCAAATGCAAAATCGGAATCATGCCGGGCCATATTCACAAAGAGGGTCGAATAGGAGTCGTCTCTCGTTCTGGAACACTCACCTACGAAGCAGTTGGTCAGCTGACCTCGATGGGGCTCGGACAATCGACTGCAATCGGAATCGGCGGCGACCCGATCATCGGCACCAATCACACAGATGCACTCGCCCTGTTCCAGGCTGACGATGAAACCGATGCCATCATCATGATCGGTGAAATCGGAGGGACCGCAGAGGAGGATGCCGCGGCCTATGCGAAACAGCATGTGACCAAACCAATCGTGGCATTCATCGCAGGGCAGACCGCACCCCCCGGAAGACGGATGGGCCACGCGGGCGCCATCATCTCGGGCGGAAAGGGAACGGCGGCCGAAAAGATGCAGGCACTGACCGATGCCGGAATCAGGGTCGTGCAGTCGCCGGCCGACATCGGACAGGCCGTAGCAGATCTCTTAGGGAAATAGTTTCAAAGGATAGGAGTTTCAAATGAGCAATCTTACATTCGGAATTATCAAGCCCGATGCTGTGAAAAAAGGACACACGGGAAAAATTGTCGACAAGATCCTCGGTGCAGGATTCAAGATACGTGGAATGAAGTTGATCCATCAGACTAAAAAACAGGCTGAGGGATTCTACGCGGTTCATCGTGAGAGACCTTTCTTTCCCGAACTGACCGAGTTCATGTCGAGCGGGCCGTGCGTCGTGCTCGCACTTGAGAAGGAAGGCGCGGTCAAGGCCTGGCGCGATCTGATGGGGGCGACAAATCCCGCCGAAGCCGCCGAGGGAACTCTCCGCAAAGAATTCGCCGGCTCGATCGGAGAGAACGCTGTTCACGGATCGGACTCGGATGAGAATGCGGCGATCGAGATTGCATATTTCTTCAACAGCCTCGAGCTAGTTTAAGTTTCCATACGACCGACCGCGCCATCGGGAAGTCTTGATGGGGTAGAATCGGGTGAAGTCGTAAGGGTTCCAGGGGATAACAGCAGGAGACGAAATGTCACTAATCAGCGAAGTTCTCAACTCGACCGTGGCCATCATCAAGGGCATGAAGCGCACGCTTTCGGAGATTCCGAAAGAGAAGTGGACCGTTCAGTACCCTGATGTGCCCGTGACCGTGCAGCCGCGTTATCGCGGTCAGCACCTGCTGCATGTGGATGAAAACGGCAAGGAGAAATGCGTCGCCTGTTATCTATGCGCGGCGGCCTGCCCTTCCGATTGCATCTACATCGAAGCACAGGATGATCCGCGACCCTATGAAGAGAGGGTTGGTCGCGATGAACGCTACGCCAAGGTCTACAACATCGACTACGGCCGCTGCATCTTCTGCGGTTTCTGTGTTGAAGCATGTCCGAAGGACGCAATCACCCACGGTTACAATTTTGAGATTTCGGTCTATAACCGCGCCGACCTCCTCAAAACGAAGGACGATCTTTTGATTACCCAACAGAAGCAGTCACCGAATTACCGTGTGGCTCTTTCATCGGAAGAGGTCGACTCGGAATACAAAGAAGTCTGATTGCCTTCAAAACCATCTAGAACGAAGCGGGGCATCGCCCCGCTTCTTCGTTTATAATCTTGGCGCAATGGGCGTTCCATTCACACCGCCGACACAGAAGGGAAGGGATTTCGAGACGAAGGCGCTCGGCATCCGCGACTTCGCAGGTTTGCGTGATGTGACCGACCCCCTCGATCCTTTCGAGCTCGCACATTATGCGGGGCTTGTCGTAATGAGGTTTGATGAGGTCAGTCACCTACTCTCAGATGAAGCTCGCGAAAGGCTTCTCGGGTCCGGCAGCGACAAATGGTCGGGAGGTGCGGTTGCCCAGCCGCTACCTGATGGAAAGAAACTCATCATTCTCAATCCAGTGCAGGGTCTCAACAGACAGCGCGCCACGCTGATGGAGGAGATCAGTCACGTTTTCCTCGGACATCAACCTTCACGACTCGGAATCGAGACGACGGGAAAAAACGGCGAGGTCGTCGCGCGCGACTATCATCCTGAGATCGAGGAAGAGGCCTACGGAGTCGGAGCAGCCGCGCTAGTTCCTTATCTGGCTCTCGTCAGATTTTTAAGTGAGGGAAAAACCATCCGAGAGATGGCCAAGCATTTCGAGGTCAGCAGAGATCTCGTCGAGTATCGTCTGCGCGTCTCGCGACTTTGGGATGAATACTCACGCTACAACGAGAAGTGGCCCGTCGGATCAGAGGCCTCCCGCTGACATCTTCAGTGCAGTTTTCTTGTCGATGAAAAGGTGATCCCGCCCGGGGTTATGGCGTTCGTGTAGTCGCTGTAGTCGACTGAGCCGCCAAGATCAGAGTAAACGTACGAGTCGAACCCAAAAGCATCGAAGAACTTCGCGAACTCGGCCGGGCCCTCGATGTAAAGGGTCTCGGAGAATCCGAGCTCCTTTCGAATCTCGAGAAGCCGCTCGACGACTTCAAGAGGTGAAAAACATTTGACTGGGTCTCGATATTGGGCCAAGGGTGATGCTCCGGTTGTTCAGGGCTTCAGGTAGAGGCTTTGATTTCAGTAACGCCCGAGAGGTTGCCACTTCGTCAAGGTTTTTTCGATGTATGTGGCAGGCTTCGGCATCTACCGAACCATATGATTGTTTTTTGCGTCTTAGGGGAATAGTATTAGGCGAAAGCCACGGACCAGGAGATTTGACTATGTACCTTAAGAGAATTTCCACAACGTTTTTCATCCTTTGTGTCGCCGCGTCAGGGGTATTCGCCCAGGATGCGCGCATGATCAGTGCCGCCGGTAATCAGTTTGTGATTTCTGCAGTCGCAGGAGGAATCAGCGCAGTCGAGGGTGAGGCTACCGTTTTTAGAAAGGAAGGCAGGTCCGAGCGCCTTATCCGCAGCGATTCTCTGATGGCGGGCGACCGCGCGGTGACTGGCGAGAATGGCAAGGTCGAGGTGATGCTGAATCCTGGTTCATTCATCAGACTCGGACCCAACACGAGTTTCGAATTCATCAACACGGGCCTCGATCAGCTTTTGCTGAAACTAAACTCGGGAAGTGCAGTGCTTGAGGTTTACGCGGGCGATGATTTCAAAGTACTTGTCAGAACACCGAGCTCTTTCCTCGATATCAATCGCTCGGGAGTTTTCAGAATAGACGCACTTGAAGACGGCACCGCGAGATTGTCCGTCTGGAAGGGAAGCACGCTTTTTGGTCCCTCGAAATACAGATTGAAGACTGGTTATGCCGTTCTAGTTAAAGGTACAAACGGTGCGGTCTCGAAGTTTGACCGTGATGAGAAAGACGGCCTCGACAACTGGAGCCAGCTCAGAGGAAAGGCCGCGGCGAAAGCCAACAGCAAACTTCAGGCGAAGGCTCTTGGCGGATCGCTGCTGAATTCATTCAATCGCGGTGGATGGAACATGTACCGAAGTTTCGGGGTCTGGGTTTTCGATCCACGCTACGGTTGGTCATTCCTGCCGTTCGGCTCTGGATGGCGCTCACCTTACGGATATTGGTACGACTTTGATATCTGGAATTTCAGATTCCCTTACTATGTCTACACGAATCCCGGCGGCGGGGTCGGAGGCGGTAACGGCAATGGTGGCGGTGGTGGAACCGGAGGAGGTTCTGGCACAGGAACTGGAACCGGGACTGGCACTGGCACCGGAGTGGTGATTCCAGGAGGGGGCCGAAGGACCGAGACGAAAGGCGATCCGAACGAAAGGGAAGGCGGGGTCATCAGGGACATCCCCATCTATAGAAGATTTGAGAACACTCAAAGGACCATCCCCGATAGTCCGGTCACTCGCGGGTGGAATCCTGGCGGCGGTTTTGGCGGTGGCGCCGAGCGCGGCTCGGGTGGCGGAAGCTGGGGAGGCGGCTCGGGTGGCGGTGTCGACAACAAGCCGGTCTTTTCGAGTCCTGTATCGCAGCCCTCGAGTTCGGGCGGACCACCGAGTCCCTCACGGATAATTTCCAAAGATGACAATTAAAAAAAGGGGAGCTTCAGCTCCCCTTTTCACTTCTTGGTCAGAACAGCCGTGCGATGACTGTCGCTGAAGATGCGCCTCCGCCATCCGCGAAGGATGGGTTGGAAATTATCAACGCCGATTGGAGGGCGTTGAATATCAGATGTACCACGATCGAGGGGAGTAGATTTCCCGTTCTCGCGCGCACCAAGGTCAAAATCACACTCAAGAGAAAGATCAGCAGCACCGTGCCGATGCTCGGCCAGTACTGCGGAACATGTACAAGTCCGAAGAGCAGGCTCGTGAACATCACTGCGGTCGTCGCACCCAAGCGCTTCTCAAATGCGGAATACAGCACCCCGCGGTAAACAACCTCCTCGACAAGTGGGGCGGTCAGAACCGCCATCAAAACGACGGCGTATCGCACTTCCCGAGAATTTTTGAGCAGTACCGTCAGGTTGTTCTCCTGTTCAGGAAAGACAAGATTGATTCCATAGGCCAGAGCGAAGAACCCGCCGAGTATCACCGCGACATGAATGGCTTTAAGGCCTCCCCAATTCCATCCGAGCGATTCACGAAACGGCTCGGCACCTCTCTTTGTGACGACAAGGTAGGCGACCATCAGGGTGAGGAGGTGTGCCGGCAGGATTCCGAGCACATTCACCAGCACTAGATCGGTGCTCTTGAGAAGGTCAGGTTGACTCTTGAGTATCTCGAAGAATCCCGCTCCGCGGGTGATAAGTCCGTACGGTATCAGTACCGCCGCAGGAACAAGCAGTATGGAAGCCGCACTCATTAGCCAGACCAGAATCGCAGTCGAAACGCTCCAGTGAGCCTCCTGCGCTCGGGCTGCCTTTTCGAGCTGTGAAAATGGATTCGAGTTCATAAGATGGATTTCGCCGGGGCCTCCGAGCGGCACCAGTTCGGATGGAAGTTTAGCTCATGGTCAGAGCGGTTCAAATCGCATGAGTCTTAGGGTGGCGGTTTTTCCGAGCATCATGCGCCCCGCTTGAACTTTAACCCCTGCCAATCTAATCTGTTATTCCGTGGAGTCACACGGAAACAATCTTTCAAAAGAAGTCATAGCGATAGTCCCGGCGCGGTACGCGAGTGTCCGTCTGCCGGCAAAGCTTTTGCTTCCGCTTGCTGGCAAGCCGATTGTTGTCCACACGCTCGAGAAGGCCGCATCTGCGAAGCTTGTGACAAAGGTTATTGCCGCAACTGATGACGACCGCATCGCCGAAGCGGCGAGTGCTGCCGGCTTCGAAGTGATGATGACATCTTCTGCACATGAGAGCGGCTCAGACCGGGTCGCTGAGGTCGCCGAAAGGTTTTCATCAGACTCGATCATCGTGAACGTACAGGGCGACGAGCCGCTTATCACAGGTGAGGCCATCGATAGCGCGATTGAGGCGCTCATCGGTGACGAAGAGGCGGACATCGCGAGCACTTTCGAGTCCTTCCTGACCGCCGCGGACGTTCTGAGTCCCGATGTGGTCAAAGTGGTCGTCGACGACCGTGGCCATGCCTCGTATTTTTCGCGCTCCCCGATACCGTTTTTAAGGGAAAAGTCGAAGGAATACGGGTCTTTGGAAAGGGCACTTGAGGCGGAGACGGGACTGCTCGGACTGTTCAAGAAACATCAGGGACTTTATGTCTACCGCCGCGACTATCTTCTGCGCTTCTCGAAAATGCCGAAGGCCGTACTCGAGACCACCGAGGTGCTTGAGCAGCTGAGAGCGCTCGCTGCGGGAGCGAAGATCAAGATGGTGCATGTCACGGGCAAGTCGATCGGTGTCGACACTGCGGGTGACTATGAAAAGGTGAAGTCGATACTCGAGCATTGAAAAGTTTTAGGGAATCAATATGACCAAATTTATTTTTGTGACAGGCGGAGTTGTTTCAAGTCTCGGCAAGGGACTTGCGGCGAGCTCCATCGGATGCCTGCTAGAGGCGCGCGGTATGAGCGTTCAGATGATGAAGCTCGATCCCTACATCAACGTCGATCCAGGTACGATGTCGCCCTTCCAACACGGAGAGGTATTCGTCACCGATGACGGCGCTGAAACCGACCTCGACCTCGGACACTACGAGCGGTTCACCCACGCAAGACTTTCACAGGCCAATAACTGGACCAGCGGAAGAATCTACCTTTCAGTCATCGAAAAGGAGCGTCGCGGAGATTACCTCGGAAAGACTATCCAGGTCATCCCCCATATCACCGACGAGATTAAGGCCGCAGTCCGAGTGGTTGCGGAGAGCGAGAGACCGGACGTTCTGATCGTTGAAATCGGCGGAACGGTCGGAGACATCGAGTCGCTGCCGTTTCTCGAAGCGATACGTCAGCTGAGGAATGAGGAGGGCGCAGGAAACGCAATCTTCGTTCACGTCACCCTCGTGCCGTACATCGCAGCGGCAGGTGAACTCAAGACGAAGCCGACCCAACATTCGGTCAGAGAATTGATGGAGCTCGGCATCGCTCCCGACATTCTTCTTTGCAGATCTGAGCGTGCACTTCCCATCGATCTCAGAAAGAAGATTGCGCTCTTCTGTAACGTCAAAGAGAATGCAGTCATCTCAGCGCTCGATGTGAAGACCATCTATGAAGTCCCGCTCGCATTCAATGAACAGGGACTAGACGATTTGATCATCGCTGACCTTGAGCTTACCGAAAG
>CAXRBW010000204.1:0-4017 GCA_964228775.1 Pyrinomonadaceae bacterium
CGCTTCAAGATCCCCACTCACAACACAGCTTCTTCCCTTTAACGTAAATCACAACACGACACTACGGTCGTTTTCCCTCTTGGAAACCATTCCATCCTGAGGTGCAAGAATACGGACATTGACGCCCGCAATTTCAAATGCCATTCCACTCCCAACTAAATCGGCACGAACGTTACGCCGGCCCATCGCTGCTTTGAGGTCTTCGTAGTCAGGGTCCTCAGGTGCTTCGCTGCCTAGTAGCACTCGGCCTATTTCAAAGTTACCGATGATGTCGGCCAATCCCTGCATATGGTCTGCATCGGCGTGGGTTGCGACGACATAGTCTATTTCTGAATACCCCTGTTCCCACAAAAATTCCGAGACGACTGATTCCCCGATCGACATGCGGTCAGGCAGCCAAGCTGACGAGTCTCTAACCGTGTCGTACTGAGCAATTCCACCACCATCAATCAGCATCGTCTGCCCGTCGGGAAAGCTTATGAAGATCGAGTCGCCCTGACCCACATCGAGGAAGGTGACATGCAGCCTTCCATCGGGAACCGGTGAGGAGCCGGGGTGGACTATCAGATAAAGAGCGGAAACCAAGACGGTGGCGGCAGTGGCGAAATGAATCACCACTTTAAGAGTCCGCAGGCGCGATGACCTCGGTGCGAAGTACTCAAATGCATTTTTGCCCAACCTTATGGTCACCAACAAAAAGAGTGCGACATAGAAAGCCGTAGTAGACCCGAAGAAAGCGTAAGCAAGAGCTGGTCGAATGGAGACAGCGCCGGCCGTTGAGAGTGACTGGGGAAACGAGAACATTGCGGCATTGAAAAACTCCGAGAACCAGACGAACACCGATGAAATAGCGTCCGAAACTTGGCCTGTGAGCAGGCCGCAAATCGCAGTCAGTGTTTCAGCGAGTAGAACCACTTCAACCCAAAGTCCAAGAAAGATGCCACCGATTGGCAATCGGTGAAAAAGATAAATCTGGGCGGGTAGCATCCACAGCTGGACACAAGCGGTAATGATGAGTCCCTCAAAAATCTTTTGAGTGAATCCCTTAACTGGTAGACGAGAGATGAACGGCTCCTTCACAAGACGGGCTTTCCATACCGACCTACTCTGCTCGAGCGCCCACCTCTCGGGTCTCCAATAAAACGTTTCACAAAAGCGTCGATAGAGCCTCGAAACATTTGGCGGTAGCGGCGATTTCGCGCTGGGCGTCCAGCCACCTATCGCATTCATCCTCGCAATTATCGGTGCGGACATGGCTGTTATAGAACCAACACTCAGAAAAGTGAGGATGAACGAAGGTGAATAGATGCTATCGGGATCAGAAAATATGAATCCGACTGCACAGAGTCCGACGATATTTGCGGAAACGGACTGTCTTCGAGCTGCGCGCACCGCAAGATAGCAAGTGAACATCACGGCAGCTCTGACGACAGGAATATCACCACCAACGAGAGCTGTAAACATCCAGATGATGGCGGCGGACAGAGCTGCCTGGATTAACCGATTGCTGGTAAGCAGCGTGATTGCCCCTAGTACCATCATGCCGATGATGGTGATATGCATGCCCGAGATGACGAGAACGTGATAGGTTCCGCCGTCGCGAAAGACCTCTGCGTCGCGTCTATCGAGAAAATATTTGTCACCGAGCAGTGAGGCTATCAGGACACCCGCAGTTGACGGTTCGAACTTCGTCCTGATTGCGTCGATGAGAACTTCCCGAAGGTTCGAGATATTTCGCAGCAGTGAAGAATCGCTGTCGCTTGGAGCACTGGTCAGGAAATCTTCAGTCCGCACTGTGCCTGCGATGTCGATTCCCTTGGCCTTTTGGATTTCATCAAACTTCGCCACCCCAGGATTCAGAAAACGGACTGGAGACCTGTAAACGAAGTTTGCGGAGACAAAGTCACTGTGTTTCGGCACCCTGGAAATCGTCCGCGAGGAATCATTTGTCTCAACGAATAATCTGGCGACGATATCAGTCCGCCTTTGTTCTCCATTCACGGTGATTCTTTTGGCATGGACTAGGATGAAAACTCCTTCCGGTGCAGGCTCTCTGATACCAGTCACCGTTCCATCTAAGCGAAGACGATCCCTATCCTGTAGGCCAAGTGATTCGACCGCAAAGGGTCGGCGGTGCAGCTCGAGGGCATCAGCACGAGCCTTGAAGAATATTCCGCAACAGAAAAACATCACTATGAGCGGTGTAACGACATATTTATGTTTTGCAGTGGACGCAACAGCCAGAGTTGCTAGGGCCAAAAGTAGCAATGAGGTCCCGACCCCTGGCTCCATCAATGAAGCAAGGTGGACACCCATCGCGCTACCTGCGGCACAGAAGGCAAAAATATTTGTACGGAAGACGGGTGGTCGAAATCCTTGTTGCATAGTTAAGTAATGGTTGCGACAAACAAAAAGGCGGAGGATGTTCTCCTCCGCCTTCTCGTTTTTGTTGTTTACTTTTAGCTACCCCTGTTCGTCGCCAAGCGCACCGTCAGCGATGTCCCTGGCGAGTTCTCTCGCCTTGGGAAGTATCTCTCTTGCTTTGGTGCTACGGTCCATGGCACCGATCAGGCCCTCCCGCTCCATTGTGTCGAGAATGCCCGCGGCCCTTGAATAACCTATCTTCAGGTGTCGCTGCAGTAGCGAGGTCGAGGCGCGATCGGTAGCAATCAAAATCTCAAGTGCTCGGAAGAACAGGACATCCCTCTCGAATGTGCCTCCATCAGCGGACCTTCTTTCCTCTTCGGTCTTCGTGATGCTGTGGTCATACTCAGGCTCGCCGCCACAGGATTTGATGTGAGCAACTATCTGATGAATCTCTTTTTCATCGACATAGGCCCCATGAACCCTGATGACCTGCGAAGAGGCGGGTGGCAGGAACAGCATGTCACCGCGACCGAGGAGCCGCTCGGCTCCGTTGGAATCTATGATTGTCCGAGAATCTACTTTTGAAGAGACGCGGAAAGAAATGCGCGAAGGGAAATTCGCCTTGATCAGTCCAGTGATGACATCGACCGATGGCCTCTGTGTCGCAAGCACAAGATGGATTCCGACTGCACGGGCCATCTGTGCAAGCCGCGTGATCGACTCTTCAACTTCTTTGCCTGCGACCATCATGAGATCCGCGAGCTCATCGATGATGATCACGATGTAGGGCAGTGTTTCATAGGGGTCGCCATTCTCATCGAAATCACCAGCCTCGTTGCGCCTGCGAACCTCTGCATTAAACCCGTCGATATTTCTAACACCCCATCCCGCGAGATTCTTGTATCTCAACTCCATCTCGCTGACCGCCCAGCGAAGCGAACTTGCCGCACGCTTTGGATCGGTGATGATTGGTGTGGCGAGATGTGGAATGTCGGCGTAGACACCGAGCTCGAGCCTCTTCGGATCGACCATGATGAATTTGACCTCATCTGGCCGGGCCTTGTAGAGAATCGATACGACGAGTGTATTAACTCCGACGGATTTTCCCGCGCCTGTCGCACCTGCTATCAGCAAGTGGGGCATTTTTGCGAGATCAGCGACGAATTCTTTTCCATCGATGGTTTTGCCGAGTGCGAGGGTGAGTAGCGACTCTGATGCCTGAAACTTCTGCGAGGCGATGATGTCGCGCAATTGAATCGTCTCGCGGCGTGCATTCGGAACCTCGATTCCAACGAATGCCTTCCCTGGAATTCTATCGATCCTGACTGATTCGGCTCGGAGCGCGAGACATAGGTCGTCCTCGAGGCCGGTCACTCTCGAATACTTGACGCCCGCTCCCGGCTTGAACGGAAAGGTCGTGACGACAGGTCCGTACATCGGCTCGAGTACTTCCCCGGCGACATTGAAGCTCGCCATCGTCTCTTGGAGATCTTGTATAACGCCGGCTGTCTCCTCCGTGGTGGGGCGCTCAATCGGCTCGCTCGGCACAAGATATTCGACAGAGGGAACCGAATATCCGTCGGGATGAGAGCGGGCAGGCTTTGGAGCAGGCTGCGTGGCGGCGGGGACAGGCTCTTCGTCCTCCTCGTT
>CAXRBW010000205.1:0-3461 GCA_964228775.1 Pyrinomonadaceae bacterium
TCTCACGTCATCAACTACGAGGTGCCAGAGGCGCCGGAAGATTATGTGCATCGAGTCGGTCGAACAGGGCGTGCAGGTAATTCCGGCGAAGCAATAACCTTCGTCTCGCCGGTCGAAGAGATCGCACTGCGCGCAATCGAGAAATTGACCAAGGAGAAAATTGAACGCGTGATGCACCCCGAGTTGGGGCTTGGCTCGCCTTCGCAGGTCGTACCCTCGACGCTGCCAAAGAAACCCGCCGCGAAGCCTGCCTCAAGGACCTTTAGGCGTCGTCGTCGTTAATTCTGATATCTTAGCTGTGGCGAAATCGCCGCCAGAAAACATATGTCTGCATTTTTCGAAGTGATGGTAGAGCGCGGATTCTCAAGCGCGCATCAGCTGCGAGGCTACAAGGGCAAGTGTGAGAACCTGCACGGTCACAACTACAAGATTGAGATTTACGCTCGCGGTGCGGAGCTCAACAACATCGGACTGCTGATCGACTTCGGCGATCTCAAAAGCGCCGCTGATGAATTCGTCAAATACGTCGACCATCGGAATCTCAACGAGCTGCCGCCATTTGATGAAGAGCTCAACCCTTCTGCCGAGAACATCGCCCGTTATGTTCTTGAATATGTGAACTCGCGCATCTCTGATGAGCGGGTGAAGGTTTGGAAGGTCAGATGCTATGAAACGGATACGAGTGTGGCGACTTATCAGCTCGGTGAATGAAATCGGCTTTTCGTATCTCGCTCAGCAAACCAGAGCATTGTTTGACTAGAACGCACCAATCTAATACTCTTGACTTACTTTGACGGGGCGTGGCTCAGCCTGGTAGAGCGCACGGTTCGGGACCGTGAGGTCGGAGGTTCGAATCCTCTCGCCCCGACCAATTTAAAAAGAAAAGACGGCTCGTTGCCGTCTTTTTTATTTTGAAGCTCGGCGATGTTTGAAATATTCGATTGCCGGCGGAAGCAGTGAAAGTAAGACCACAATGACGACAACTTTTTCTATGTGCTGTTCAAGCTTTATTCCGAGAGCATTTTCAACGACGCCCCCCAAGAAATAGCCCGAGAGCACCATGCTGCTGATCCAAAGCAGACTTCCAAAAAAACTATAAGTCAGAAATCGTCCATAGGGCATGCGGCTCGCTCCGACCACCATCGGTGCGAATGTCCTCACAATCGGCATGAACCTCGCAAGGACGACGGTTTTCGGGCCGTATTTTGCGAAGAAACCAGAGGCTGCCTCTATCCGTGAGGGTTTGAAAAGTTTCGAGTCCTCTCGGTTAAAGAGGCGGGCGCCCATCAACCTTCCCGTCCAATATCCGGTCGAGTCGCCGATCAGTGATCCGAAAAAGAAAGCGATCAGAACCAAATTGACGTCGAGCTTTCCAGCCCGCGCGAAAAGACCGGAAACAACTAGAAGGGAATCTCCCGGCAGAAAAAAGCCGACGGCAAGTCCCGTCTCAGCGAAAACGATGAAGAAGAGTCCGGCATAAACCCACGGACCAAGCAGTCCGAGCAGAGAATTGATCAATACGTCGGGTTTCAGATACCCGATAAGTTCGCCGATTTGATTTCCGATTGAAAAAAGCATCTTAAGGTTCTCCGAATATCTTGATTGATGCAGTTCACCGCCATCCGTGTTCGCCGATGAGTGGCACAAACGAGCACGGGCCACAATCCTCGGTATCGAAGGCGTTCTCCGTCCGCCGCACGCGCACAAGTCTTTGCGTCGCCTGGTCATCGCCGACGGGTATCACAAGGACTCCGCCGACCGCGAGCTGCGAAACGAGAGGTGTCGGTATCTCGGGTCCGCCCGCCGCAACGAGAATCGCGTCAAATGGAGCGTTCTCAGCCCAGCCGACTGTTCCGTCTTCACATTTCATCTTGATGTTCTTAAATCCAAGTGCATGGAGGAGGTCGGCCGCACTGCGTGCGAGTTCCGGAATCCTCTCAATCGAGTAAACGTAGGATGCGATACTCGCAAGAAGAGCAGTTTGGTATCCGGAACCTGTGCCGATCTCAAGCACCTTCGAATTCCCACCGAGCGTTAGAAGTTCAGTCATCCGCGCCACGATTCCAGGTTGAGAAATCGTCTGCTTTGCGGCGATAGGCAATGCGTGGTCCCGATAAGCCTGTGCCACAAGTGCTTCGGGAACAAAAAGATGGCGCGGTATCCGCATCATCGCTTCAAGTACCCGCTCATCAGAAATCTTCCGGACGTTGCGAAGGTCTTCCACGAGCCGCGCGCGAGGTATCTGATATTCGTCGGATCTGGTTACTTGAATCGGAGTCATCGGGTGAGATTAAGTTTCCCAGGATTTCAGCGCCTCGATGGCATGATGTGCAGTCAGGTCGCTACGCATCGGAGTCACTGACACATATCCTTCTTCTATTGCCTCGAAATCAGTACCGCCACGTGCATGAAAGCCATCACGTTGTTCGCCTATCCAGTAATAAGGTTTGCCGCGGGGATCGATATTCTCAGAGATTACCGGAAGCGCGTCCTTGCATCCTTGTACGGTGACACGCACGCCTTTCGGGGCCTGCTTGGGTATGTTGATGTTGAGAAGCACTCCGGCAGGAACTCCGTGTGCGAGCGCCCTTTCAGTCAATATGGCGGCAGTCCGCGCCGATTCAGCGAAATCCCATTCGCGGGTCGCAACGTTAGAAAAAGCAAGACCTGGAACTCCGAGTATGGTCGCCTCGAGCGCGCCCGCAACCGTTCCCGAGTACGTCGCGTCATCGCCGAGATTAGGCCCGTGATTGATGCCCGAAGCACAGATGTGCGGTCGCTCGTCAGGACCGAGGATCTGGTTGAGCGCAAGGAGTACACAGTCGGTGGGAGTGCCGTCGACGGTCCAATGTCTCGAATCGATCTGTCTTATACGCAAAGGCCGCGCAAGGGTGAGGCTATGTGCCGCTCCGCTCTGATCAGTTGCCGGAGCGACTACGAAGACATCGCCGACTTCACTCAATGCCTCTTCGAGCGCGAGTATGCCCTCCGCGTGGTAGCCGTCGTCGTTGGTGATCAAAATGCGTGGCTTTTTTGAAGTCATTGTGGAAATAAAAAAAGATGCGCGAGTTCGAATGTTATCACTTAACACTCGACTCGCGCATCTGATCGATGACTGGTCGTTATCTCGCCGGACCGCTTCCGCTGCCGGAGTTCGGACCCGACTGACCCATGGGCCTCATCGGACGCATGCGCTTTCGATTTCTCTTACGCGCATTGGCCGACTTGAGTTTCGCCTTCTGGCCCGGGGGGAGGAAGTGCGAGTGCTTCTTGAGATCTTTGATGATCTCTTCGGTCATGACCTTCCGCTTGAACCTGCGCAACGCGCTTTCAATCGATTCGTTCGGATTGACTGTTATGAACGCCATACTCTTTTCTCACCCCCTTTCTGTTCGGATTTTGATGTTTGAAACAAAGAGAGATAGTACCGAATGGACCGCCCGATGGCAAGGTTATTGAGC
>CAXRBW010000206.1:0-14784 GCA_964228775.1 Pyrinomonadaceae bacterium
CTCCGAATAGACAAGCCCATCCTTGAACCTCTGGTAGAGGAGCGCATAGGCGATCTGCCCCTGCATCGTCTGGAGATTCCTCACCGCATCAGACAACACAACGTCCCTCAGCATTTTCTTTCCGTCAGGGGTTGCATCGGCTAAAAACCTACCGTCGGAAACCCTTATTGCCTTGGCAGTCACTGATACTGAAATCGAAGCGCCCGCTTCGGAGGGTTGGATTGTCTCGTATTTACCCGTAACCAAAATCGTCGCTCGCCCCTCCTGTGCCATCTTTAGCGAAGCGGCGAGTGATGGAAGTGATGATAGGGATATGTTCAGGCGCTGCTGGATGATCTTTCGCTCCTCATTGGACACCGAATCGACTCCCGGGATTCGCATCAGATCCGACAATGCTCCCGCAAACGATTCGCCGATCCAGTTGTATTCAGGGCGGCCCGTCACATTTTCAAACGGCAGCACCATCACAGTTTCATCGTCCGACTTCTTTGTCTGAGCGGATACCGCCGAGACAGAGCACCAGAGAATGAGAATTGGGAGAAACTTGAAGAACTTCATTGCGATAAAAAACAGAAAGTTGCCGACAGCAGGTCTGACTTCAGAGGATTTGCGGATGAGATGCCTGAAAGGCGGAGAAGGATGGCGACCCGTACGGGATTCGAACCCGTGTTACCGCCGTGAAAGGGCGATGTCCTAACCACTAGACGAACAGGTCGCATTAGCTTTTGCGGCTTCACGCGGGACCATTGCTCCGCGGACCACTCTAAAGAGCAGGTTTGCATCAGCAAACGAAACAATAAGCCTATCTTATCGGCCTTTTTTGTGTCAAACCTAATGAGCTCGGGGCTCGATTCAATCGATCGGCATACCTTGAGTAAGGCCGTTCAATTAACTATCATTCGACTTGTCCCAGCCCCCTAAATCAATGAGCGAGCAAAAGCCTAAGCGGGTTTATCTGATCGACGCCATGTCGCATATCTTCAGGGCGTTCTACGCCCCGATGGGGGCACGGCAGGAGCCTCTTCGGAACTCGAGCGGACAGGTCACACAGGCAGTTTTCGTCTTCACCAACATGCTCAGAAAGCTCCTCAACGACGAGAAGCCTGATTACATCGCCGCCGTTTTTGATTCAGCCGAGAAGACATTCCGACACGAAAGCTTTGAAGACTACAAGGCGAACCGCGACGAAATGCCCGATGACCTCGCGACCCAGCTTCCCTACATCATGCGCGTCTGCGAGGCATTCAGTGTGCCGATTCTCAAGCTCCCCGGATTTGAAGCCGACGACATCATCGGGACTCTTGCCAAGGAGTGCGAGAAAAAGCAGCTCCAAACTGTGATTGTCTCGAACGACAAGGACCTGTGTCAGCTTGTCCGTGACCCCTGGGTCATCTGCATGAGGCAGAATTCACAGAACATCAAGCGGAAGGTTCCTGTTCCTCCGATCGAATGGTGCGATGAGGCGTGGGTCGAAAAAAAATTCGGTGTTCCGCCTTCCAAAGTAATCGACCTGCTCGGGTTGATGGGAGACGCCGTTGACAACATCCCCGGCGCGCCTGGAATCGGCGAGAAGGGTGCGCTCAAACTTGTCTTGGAATTCGGATCTGTCGAAGAGGCGATGAAGAATGCTGAGAAAGTCACCCATAAGACATACCGGGAATCACTCCTTAACCACCAAGACATTATCAGGCAGTCACTCGAGCTCGCGACCATACATACCGAAGTCCCTATCGATGTTGATCTCGAAAAACTTCGACATACCGTACCCAACCGTCCTGTTGCCTATGAACTTTTCCGTGAGCTCGAATTCAACACGCTCACAAAAGAGTTTGCTGATGCGGCACCCCTGCTATCTGACGGCGCACTGGGTGAGGCGGGCGGAGTGGCAGTCGCACGAGCCTATGAAAAAATCGACAATCAGAGTGATCTCGACAAACTGATTCGAAAATTATGGGAGTGCGAACTTTGGTCCTTCGACGTCGATGATTCCAACAGCTCGCCGGGCTCCTCAAGTTTCGATCGCTTGGCACCGAAGGGCATTGCCATCTCCCACAGACCTGGATCGGCGGCATACATTGATCTTGACGGATTCAAAGGTGGGAGAGACGAAGCTGTGCGGGCGATTTCGGACGTGTTCTCGAACGGCTTCCTGACAAAATGCTGTCACGACCTCAAGCGCCAATTGGCTGCTCTCGCAAAAATCGGTGTCCATCCTGCGGCGGTAAAGGAAGACACGATGGTCGCGGCCTATGTCATCGATTCCGGGCGAAAAACCGACATCGATGTTTTGGCACGTACTGTCCTCGGCATTGAACCTTCGTCGGAGATTCCAAACGGTTTCGATGAGAAATCTCTGCTTTGCGCCGAGCGCGCCGACTTCACCTTCAGACTCGCACCCGTTCTGCGCGACCGGATTGAACAGGACGGTCTCGCAAAGCTCTACGATGATATCGAGATGCCTGTCATCAGAATTCTTTTCGATATCGAGATTGCGGGTATGAAGGTTGATGAAAAGGCACTCAGAGAATTTTCAGAAAACGTAAACGCCGATCTCCAAAAGCTCTCGAAAAAGATCTTCAAGATCGTTGGTCGGGAATTCAATATCGGATCGCCAAAACAGGTTGGCGAAGTCCTCTCTGAGCTCAACATTGAAACTGGTAGAAAAACTGCCACCGGGAAGATTTCAACGAGTAAAGACATACTTGCCGAACTCGCTGAGGATTATGAGATTGCCCAACTGATTATCGATTACCGTGAGATCGACAAGCTGAAATCGACTTACGCCGATTCCCTACCTGAACAAATCGCATCGGACGGGAGAATCCATGGGACTCTGAATCAAACCGTCGCCGCGACTGGCAGACTTTCATCAACGGACCCTAATTTACAGAACATCCCGGTCCGCACCGAACTCGGACAGAGGATTCGTGAGGCGTTCGTGCCGGAGCAGGGCTTCAAGCTCATCTCAGCGGATTATTCACAACTTGAATTGAGGATCCTCGCCCACATAACCCGTGACAAGGTGATGCTCGAGGCGTTCAAGAAAAACGAGGACATCCACTCGAAAACTGCACAGCTGGTCTTCGATGCAAAAACTCCCGAGGAGTTAAAAGAGAAAAGACGACTCGCCAAGATAGTCAATTTTGGAATCGCTTACGCTGTCGAAGCCTTCGGACTTTCACAGAGAGTTGGTATTTCGAGGTCCGAGGCGCGCGAGGTCATCGACAATTACTACAAGACTTACAAAGGTATCAAGAAATTCATGGACCAGACCCCGGAGACGGCGCGAGAGCAGGGGTATGTCACTTCGCTATGCGGACGACGGAGATATTTTCCGTCGATTACCGACAGAAACTTCGCAGTACGGTCTCGCGCGGAACGCGAGGCCATCAACATGCCGATACAAGGCTCTGCGAGTGACATCGTGAAGATAGCGATGATAAGAGTGGAAAAGGCCTTGAGGTCGGCAAAACTCTCGACGCGGATGATTATGCAGGTTCACGACGAATTACTTTTCGAGGCTCCTGAAGCCGAGGTCTCTAGTGCCTGCGAGATCATCAAGAAGGAAATGGAGGCGGCCTTTACCCTTGATGTGCCGCTGATTGTCGAGATAGGGTCTGGACCTGATTGGATGCACGCCAAATAGTGCGCAGCACGATCACTGAAAACATTCCAGATATTTTGCTCCCGCGCCGGTATTGAAGATAACGACGGTTTCGCCCGAGGCGATGTTTCCTTCAGAAATCATCTGCTTGAGTGCGGGCAGACATGCAGCACCTTCAGGCGCAGTGAAAATACCTTCAGCCGCACCGATTTCGGCGACCGCCTTGATCAGCTCACTGTCCTCGACCGCCCTCGCGTCACCTCCCGATGCGCGTATCGCATCGATTATCAAAAAATCACCGATGGCCTTTGGAACTCTCAAACCCGAAGCTGAGGTATGAGCATTTTCGAACTCGGCCGCAAACCTTTCGCCGTTTTTGAAAGCCCTCACACTCGGCGCGCAACCTGCAGCCTGAACTGAGACCATCCTCGGACGCTTCGAGCCGACGAGACCCATCTGCTGCATTTCATCGAAGGCCTTCCACATTCCGATCAAACCCGTTCCACCGCCGGTCGGGTAGAGAATCACATCGGGGAGCGTCCACTTTAACTGCTCGGCGAGCTCGTACCCCATCGTCTTTTTACCCTCGACCCTGTACGGTTCCTTTAGCGTCGAGACGTCGTACCAACCCTCAGCCTCTTTCCTTTCAGCAACGATCTTTCCGCAGTCAGTGATCAGACCGTCGACCAACGTCACATGTGCTCCCGTCTGACGGCACTCGATGATGTTCGCGAGCGGCGTGTCCTTTGGCATGAAAAGATGCGCTTCCATTCCCGCACGTGCAGAATATGCCGCAAGCGCGCCTGCGGCATTTCCCGCAGATGGCGCGGCCGTCTTCTTTGCACCAAGCTCCTTCGCCATCGAGACCGCAGCAGTCATACCTCTCGCCTTGAAGCTGCCGGTGGGATTCATCGATTCATCTTTGATATACAAGTTGAGTTTTATCGGAAGGCTTGCGGCAAGAGTCGGAACCGATGTGAGCGGAGTGAATCCCTCACCAAGTGAGACGATATTGTGTTCTGACACAACCGGCAGCACTTCCCTGTAGCGCCAGAGGCTCGGCACTCTTTCGTTCAAGGTGTCCCGCCTCAGAGTTTTGGCGGCCTTCTCTAGGTCGTATTTGACGAGCAGTGGTTTGGCGCAGTCGATACACAAGAATTGAATCGTGTTCGCCTGGTGCCTCTTTCCACAGTTTGCACATTCGAGATGGGTGACGTTCATTGCTATTTACCTTTTTCAAGAAGAGGCTTGAGGGCGGTGTAGACATTCTCGGTCATTATCTTCGCGCCTTCAGCGTTGGGATGTATTCCATCCGCCTGGTTGAGTTCTTTCTTCGCCGCCACACCCTCCAGGATGAAGGGTAGAAATTCGAGATCGTATTTTTCGGCGAGGTCAGGGAATGTCATCTGGAAATCTCTTTGGTATCTGACACCAAGCCCCGGTGGGGCGAGCATGCCGCAGAGAAGCACTTTGATGTTTTTCGCCTGAGCTTTTTCGATCATCACCTCTAGATTGCGGCGCATGTTCTCAACGGGCATCCTGCGCAGGAGATCGTTGCCGCCGAGCTCTAGAATCATGATGCTTATGCCATCCCCCTCAAGCACCCAATCGATCCTGTCGAGCCCGCCAACGGTCGTGTCACCCGAAAGTCCCGCGTCGACGACCTCATATTCGAAGCCGTCAGCATCTAGTCTCTTCTGTAGCAGATATGGATATGACTCGTTCTGAGCAAGTCCGAAGCCGGCAGTCAGACTGTCTCCGAAGGCGAGTATCTTAGGGCGTTTGGTTTTGGTCGGAGGGACGGTGATTGGTCGCGAGGGATCACCTGCGAAAGCGGCAGACTCATCGGCAGTCGAGCAAGAGGACAGAATCGCAACGGTCAATGAGGCGAGTAGCACCATGCCTGCCAATCGTTTTAAACTCTTCATAACGCTTCCGCCGACACCTCTTCTCAAATCTTAAGGATACATTTCATCCTTTTTTAGCCGAGATTTGCAAGGCGAAGGGTTCGGCACGACAGCCCAAAGATATGATTGAGCTTTCCAACATCACAAAGACCGTCCTTTCGGGGACTGAAAACCTGACCATCGTCGACGATGTGTCTTTGCAGATCGCAGATGGTGAATTCGTCGCAATTACTGGAGCCTCGGGCAGCGGTAAATCGACACTGCTTGGTCTGATTGCCGGACTCGACTCTCCCACATCGGGATCAATCAGCATCGATGGTGAAGAGGTCACCTCCATGTCGGAGGACGCACTTGCAAGACTCCGTGGCGAGAAAATCGGATTCATATTCCAGTCTTTCCACCTCGTGCCGAGCCTCACTGCATTTGAAAACATCCTAGTCCCGATGGAGATCATCGGCAAAAAGAACGCTGAGCAGAGAGCACACTCACTGCTTGACGAGGTCGGACTGTCTCAGCGTGGACATCATTATCCGAATGAGCTCTCAGGTGGAGAACAGCAGAGAGTGGCGATAGCAAGAGCATTCGCAAATGAACCGAAGATACTTCTCGCCGACGAGCCGACCGGTAATCTCGATTCAAGAAATGGCGGGCACATCATGGAACTGATGACGGAACTGCATAAAAAACGCAATGTGACGCTAATCCTTGTGACTCATGACCCAAACCTCGCCAAACAGGCCCAGCGGCAGATCGCGATGCGCGATGGAAGGATCGAGAGGTAGAAGATGGGTTTTGTACTCAAACTGACCCGACGCGAGATCCGCTCTTCATGGCGGCGACTGCTCTTTTTTTTCATTTGTATCGCAATCGGAGTTAGTTCAGTCGTCGCGCTCCGTTCGATGATCTCAAACCTAGGACAGGCAGTGGGTGGAGACGCTCGCGCCCTTCTGACAGCCGATATAGAAATCAGTTCGACAAATGAATTCTCTCCGCCCGAACTAGAAAAGATAGACACTGCGGTCGCGGCTTCGGGTCTTGTGGAGGCACGCAACGAGACAATCTCTGCGGCGGCGATGGCAAAGGCCGTCGGCGAGGGAAACGAATCGCTGAAACTGTCGGAGATCAAAGGTATCGATCCGCCGTTTCCACTTGTCGGGACTTTCGAAACGGGTGACGGCGAGCCGTTCGATTTCAAGCTCATTGCAGGAAACGGCGCGGTCGTTTCTCCATTGCTTCTCGATGACCTCCAGATAAAGGTCGGGGACAAGATTTCAATAGGCCAGGGAGTGTTCACGGTCAATGCAGTTTTTTCCAAGGAGCCGGGCGGAACTGGGGGCTTCCGACTTGGGCCGAGGATTTTCATCGAAAGAAAGGCTTTCGATTCCGCTGGAATAACCGCGGGAAGCGGACGGATTCGCAGGAGCATACTGCTGCGCACGTCAGACAATCCGTCTGACCTAACCGCACGGTTGAAGGAAAGCCTCAAAGGAACGACTGTCAGAGTGCAGTCGTATCGTGAAAGTCAGGAAAATATCAACGAGCAGTTCTCGCGAGCGGAAAACTTTCTCGCGCTGACCGGCCTTCTGATTCTCGTCCTCGGGGGCGTCGGCGTCTGGAACGTCGCACGCGTCTTTGTCGATCAAAAAAGAAAGTCGGTTGCAATCCTCAAATGCCTCGGTGCGAAGGGTGGCGAAATCATCACCGGGTATCTACTTCAGATAGTCATACTTGGATTTTTCGGCAGCGCATTCGGGGTCTTGCTCGCCCAGGTATTTCTCTGGTTAGCCAAGGCCGGTTTCAGTGATGCACTGCCCAAGGACCTGAGTTATACGGTTGGAATTTCACCTGCGGGTCAGGGACTTCTCCTCGGTGTCGCAATTTCAGTCGTGTTTTCTTCCCTGCCGTTGATGCAGGTTCGCAACATCAAACCGAGACTGCTACTCAATGAAGGTGTTGGGGACGGTTCACGGCGTCTCGATTGGCAGAAGACAATCATCGGCGGACTCTCACTGGGAGCGCTTCTTGGACTTGCGGTTTGGCAGGCGGGTTCGGTTGCGGTCGGGGTTGTCTTTCTTGCGGGAATCGGCATTGCATCTGGCTTGTTGTATCTCGCATCTGGAATTCTGACTGGCGCCGTAAAAAATTTGAAGAAATTCGGTAGCTTTGCGGTTACGCAGGCCATTAACTCGCTGTACCGGCCTGGAAATCAGACCAAGGTCGTTCTTCTTGCGGTCGGCCTGGGAACCTTCGTGATGCTCTCGGTCCAGCTGACTCAAAAAGGGCTGCTGAGGGAATTCGATTTTTCGAAGAATGAGCAGCTCCCCAGCATGTTCATAGTTGATGCCCAAAAGTCGCAGATTGAAAACATCAAGGCACGGATACTCGAGCGTACGGGCGAGCTTCCTGAAACCGTGCCGACTGTCCGCGCGAAGATTGCAGCGGTCAACGGCGAGCCGCTCAATTTTGATAATCGCGAAACCCGGCAGCAACAGGGACAAATCGGGCGTGAATTCGCTGTCACATATCGTGACCGTCTCGAGAAGAATGAAAAGGTCATCGCGGGAAGTTGGTTCGGTAGTAGCGACGTACCCGAAGTATCTGTCGAACAAGGAATGGCGACTCGCCTGAATCTGAAGATTGGTGATTCAATCAGCTTCGACATCTCCGGAAGATCTGTCACGGCGCGCGTGGCAAGTGTCCGAAAGATAGATTTCAAAAGATCGAGAACGTTTTTCATTTTCGTCTTCGCTCCCGGCACCATCGATCTTGCGCCTCAAAGCTATGCCGCCAACGTCATGATTCGACTACCCGAGGCCGATCGCCAACGACTTCAGCGCGGACTCATCGATGAATTCCCGAATCTTCAGATATTCGACGTGGCGGATATCGTCGCGACCATCACGCGATTGGTTGACAATATCGTGCTCGCAGTCAGTTTCGTCGGCGGCTTCGTCATCCTAAGCGGAATCCTGATCCTTATTGGCTCAATAGCCCTGACAAAATCACAGCGTATTTACGAAGCCGCCATTTTAAAGACCCTCGGTGCCTCGAAAAACACCCTTGCCGCGATAATGACGGTGGAATACGGCATATTGGGCCTGCTCGCCGGCGTCATCGGCGGGTGTGCGGCAACCATGTTGTCCTTTGCAGCGAGCAGATGGGTTTTACAGACGGAGTGGACATTCGAGCCATCGACAGTCATCGTCGGCAGTCTCTTGACTGCAGTTCTTGTGACCTGCGTCGGGCTCGGAGCAAGCTTCAACGTATTGTTCAAAAAACCGCTCTCGACTCTTCGAGCGGGGGAATGAAGAAATGCGAGAACCTCGTTTGAGAATCGTCGCTGCAACTTTCAATAAGGGAAAGTTTGAAGAGCTGCGTACAATGCTTTCCAAATCAGGTGTGGAGGTACTGAGCCTCGCCGATTTTCCCGAGATCCCTGATGTTGAGGAAACAGGCGCGACCTTCGCCGAGAATGCGGAGCTCAAGGCCGTCACCTATGCGAAGAGCACTGGTCAATGGACGTGGTCGGACGATTCGGGCCTCGCGGTTGACGCGCTTGGGGGTGCTCCCGGCGTGAGGTCAGCGAGATACGCCGGGGAGGGGGCGAGCGACTCCCAGCGGGTCGAAAAGCTCCTAACCGAGCTCACCGCCGTCCAAACGGGTTCCAGGGCGGCCCGGTTCGTATGTGCAGTCGCTTTAGCCGATCCCGCAGGGGTCATAAGGTTCAGATCTGAGGGAGAATGTCGCGGGACTATCGCGGAAACCCCTTGAGGAAAAGGGGGTTTCGGCTACGACCCCATTTTCATACCTGAGGGCCACAGCGAGACCTTCGGCAAGCTCCCCCAAGAGGTCAAGGACCAACTCAGCCACCGAGCCCGTGCTTTACAAAAAATTATCGCGTTTTTAGCCGATTTTTAGGGCTTATTCGCTTGACCATTGCGTTTTTCGCAAGTAATATTCGGGACTTGAAACGGTTTCTTTGCCGAAACTCCTTGTTTTACGGGGCGTAGCACAGCCTGGTAGTGCGCACGGTTTGGGACCGTGAGGTCGGATGTTCGAATCATCTCGCCCCGACCATTTTGATTTTTTAAATGCAGGAAAGCCCTTAACGGGCGATTTTTCGGGTGGCGGGCAATCGCCGCGATACTTTACTCAACTCTTTGGAGGTTAAATAGAACAACATGGCAAAAATGACACAATCTGAAATCATCGGCACAATGGCAGAAAAAATGGGACTCAAGAAGGCCCAGGCGAAGGAATTCTTCACCGCTCTGACCGATTTGGCCGTCAAGGAAGTTAAGAAGAACGGAGAGTTCGCCGTTCCGGGATTCGGAAAGCTCGTCAAGGCTACCCGTAAGGCCCGCGAAGGTCGCAACCCTGCTACCGGCGAACCGATCAAGATTCCTGCGAAGACCACCGTCAAGTTCCGTCTTGGCAAGTCAATGAAGGACGCTGTCTCCTAAAAACTTCTGGAACAATCCAGTAAAAAAGAAGCCTGTGGAAAAACATTCCACAGGCTTTTTAACATACTTAAACTTGAGCGATTTTTTTGAAATTATTTCTTTGAAAATCATCGACAACGAGCGACACGTTTGATATTCTTTTTTTACAAACTCGAACGTAGCATTCAATTTGAAATCGGTCGCCCCTTCCCGTGTTTACTCTGTTCGGACCGGTTGCAAGACGGATGATTTTCCAAAAAAAGTTCCTTGGAAAACTGCGATCGAAAGAACAAGGGGTTCGCTCTTTAACTACAAAATTTTAAAGGAAGGTACATTAAATAGTGGCAGCAGCTAAAAACTTGACACTGCATGAGAGAGTTTTGCAGATAGATCATATTCAGGCGCGCCGTTTCGCCAAGCTGAGTGGAGAGGCAATCGAGATTGCTTCAGAGGGAATCATCAGACACCTCAGGGCCTGTGCCCGAATGGATGTCAATCCGGACGCCTCGGCTGTTCGTGAAATCATCGACGATGCCCTGAATGGAAGAAGGGTTTTCGCAGAGACGTCGAACGATCTCCTCGCCGCCTAAAGCAGTACTACGACAGAACTTTTGTAATCACTTTGACCGCCTCCGAGGCGGTCATTTTCATTTTCCAACCGATAGAATTGAACTAGTCACCATGGGCCAAGGGTTTTTGGACAATGCCCTATTGAGCCGATAGAATCGGGGTCAAAAGAGGTTTCAATATGAGCATTTTCGACAGAATCACAGCGGATATGAAAGAGGCGATGAAGAGCCAGGACGCTCAGAGGCTTTCCACGCTACGCATGGCAAAGGCGGCGCTCATGAACGAGCAAAACAAGCGCGGCATCGACTATGTTCTAACCGATGAAGAATCTGTGAAGACCATCCAGTCGCTCGTCAAACAACGCAAAGACTCGGTCGAACAGTACACAGCAGGGGGAAGAGAAGAGCTGGCCGCAAAAGAGCGGCTGGAGATCACAGTTCTTGAAGCCTATCTTCCGCAGGCGGCGACGCCTGAAGAAATTATTGCCGCCGTGGACGCGGCCGTCGGCGAAACCGGCGCCTCAACAATGAAGGACATGGGAACCGTTATGAAAGCGGTGATGGTGAAGCTGCAGGGTAAGTCTGTCGATGGGAAACTTGTCAGTGAGAGCGTCAAGTCGAAACTCGGATGAGTTGTTGTGAAATCTGGACCGAAACCTTATCCGAAAATATTTCTGACTTTATCCATCAATGAATCTTCGCTGAGGTCCTTATCTTCAATCTCCGCTAGCTGTTCCATTATCTTTCTCTGATCTTTCGTCAGACGCTTCGGCGTGACGACAATTGCGGCGACGAAAAGATCTCCCTTTCCACGACCTCCGAGCACCGGCATGCCGTGGTTCTTCAACTTGAAAACCGACCCAGTCTGGGTCCCTGCCGGAATCTTCAACTTTTCCTCTCCATCGAGGGTCTTTACGGTGACTTCCGCCCCGAGCGCCGCTTGTGTGAATGTAATCGGCGCCGATGAATAAAGGTCTGCTCCCTGGCGCTCGAATCCGTCATGCTCGGCAACCAGGATGACCACGTACAAATCTCCAGAGGAGCCCCCGTTAACTCCGGACTCGCCCTCACCGCTGACCCTCAACCTCGACCCAGTCTCGACACCGGCGGGAATCTTTATCTCCAATTTATGTTCCTGCTGAAGGCGTCCACCGCCACGACAGTCTTTACACGGTGACTTGATTACCTGACCGCGACCCGAGCAATTGGGGCACGTCCGCATGACGCTGAAGAATCCCTGCTGGAATCTGGTTTGGCCGCTTCCACCGCACTGGCCACACCTTTCAGGCTCAGTTCCCTTCTCGGACCCCTTACCAGAACAGCTTACGCAGGTCTCGAGTCTCGGAATGGTCAGAGTTTTGGCGATACCCTGTGCGGCATCCTCGAGCGTGATTTCCAAGTCGTATCGCAGATCAGCTCCACGCTGTGCAGAGCTGCGTGAGGAGCCACGACGGCCCCCGAAAGCACCAGGGAAAATTTGCTCGAAGAGATCGTCGAAGCCGAAGCCGGCGAAGCCCTGAGTTGGATCGAAGCCGAAGCCCTGACCGCCAGGACCCGAATGGCCGAACTGGTCATAGCTGGTCCTCTTGGTCCTGTCGGAGAGAACTGAGTAAGCCTCAGCGGCCTCCTTGAACTTCTCCTCAGCTACCTTGTCTCCTGGATTCTTGTCGGGATGATATTTGACCGCGAGTTTTCTATAGGCAGATTTTATCTCCGCCTCGCTGGCGCTTCGGGCGACACCTAGAATCTCGTAATAATCACGCTTGGACATAACTTAACGGGGCGCTAATTAAAAACGCCAGTCGATGATGCGACTGACGCCGTCCCTACATTGTGCGACATCGGTGTTTGATTCTCAAGGTTTGTCTTGAGTCCGGAATCTTTTCAGTGGTACCTGCGGTCACCGTGCTGCGTGCTGAGCACTTTTTCGAGAAGGCGGGCGACATATCCGACGATTGAGATCATTCTTCCGTATTCAATTCGAGTCGGTCCGAGAACCGTCAATGTACCAAAGCTTGCACCGTCGCCGAGGCTGTAAGGGGCGGTTATCAATGTGCAGTCCTGCAACGTCGAAGAAGCGTTCTCTTTGCCAATCACGACTTTGACACCGCCGGCCTCTGGCTTGTCCGTCATGCATTCATTGAGAATTTGGAGAAGCCGCGTTTTCTCTTCGATCGTACGTAGAAGTTCTCGCAGGCGATCAAGGTCGGCGAAGTCACTCTGATTGATAATGTTCGACGTGCCCTCGACATATACTTCGCCGGACATTGCCGATTCATCCTCGATACTCTGCGAACAGAGAATCATTGCATTCTGAAGAAGCTTGTCGAACAAAGCCTTGTCGTCATGCATCAGTCTGAGGATTTCACTTCTTATCTCTGAGAGACTCTTGCCGCCGAATTCCGCGTTGAGGTACCTGGCTGTCTTGTCGAGGTCATCTTGGGGAATAGTCTCATTGAGCCTGATTATCTTGTTGTGGACTATGCTCGGCGCCGAAACGAGCACCACCAGGACTCGCTGGTCGGACAGGTTCACGAACTGGATATGTTGGAGCTTGTCGCTGGCAAGCGACGGTGAAACTACTATGCCGACATTCCGCGAAAGGGCGGAAAGTACGTGCGAGGTCCTCTCCATCAGTCTCTCGGGACTATCGGGAATCTCGAGGTCCGAAAGACCGAGTTCCTTCGAAATAAGTTTCAGATCATTTTCCGGCAGGCTTAGCACCCCGAGGAGATTATCCACATAGAAACGGTAGCCCTCATCGGTCGGGATGCGACCTGCCGACGTGTGGGGCTGTTCGAGAAGTCCCATTTCCTCGAGCTCACCCATCACGTTCCTGATGGTTGCGGAACTCATCCCCGAAGCGTTGGCGAACTTCTCTGCAATCATCTTGGAACCAACCGGCTCACCCGTGATGAGATGCTCACTTATGATTGCAGAGAAAATAAGTTGGCCGCGGGAATCAGGTGCCGTCGTGGATTGGTCCAATACAGTTTTTGTACGCCTCACAGTCATCGCGGTTTCACAATTGAAGCACGGGGTGAAAACAGTTAAGCTTCAATGATTATCAGTTATCACGCACGCTTTTTGCTGTCAAGGTAACGGTTCACAATGTTATGTCGACAGCTCACCATCTCGCCATCGAAAAGATAGAAGAACTATACGGTCACGCCTTTGCGAGATTCACGGGCAAGGAAAGAAAGGACATCGAGGTCGTCTTTTATCCATATGTCGGTCTCAACCACACCATCCGAGTAAGAAACGGAAAAGTGTTGGTGAGGATTTCAGACAGTTGTGTGACGATGTCACGCGAAGGCCACAAGGCACTTGCGGAAATTTTGGTGGCCAAGCTTCTCGGAAAGAAAGTACCTGCCGAATCGAATCGTATCTACAATTCGAACGTCAAAGATGACGAAATTCAGGCAAAGAACGACAGCGTCAAGCGGGCGCGTGGAAGGAAAATAATCACCTCAGCCTCGGGAGACGTATACGATCTCTCTGAGATCTTCAATGAGCTTAATCAAGAGTATTTCAAGGGTGAGCTTTTGCGGCCGACTCTCTCTTGGTCTCAGAGGAGAACCTATAACATTCTTGGGCATCATGATTCGGCATTCGACACCATCGTCATAAGCAAATCGCTGGATGACGGTAAGGTGCCGAGATTCATCGTTAGATACGTCCTTTATCATGAGATGCTCCACATTGCGCACCCGACCAAGATCGTCAACGGAAAGCGGTTCAATCACACGCCGGAATTCAAAAAGGACGAGAAGCGCTTCAAGGAATACAAGGCTGCCGAAAGATGGATTGACGATAACGTCTCTAAATTAAAACGAAGGGCAAAGCGGAAGACATAACTATCTTCGCGGAGCGAACTGCGAGACCAGAGTTCCAAAAAGTCCAAAAGGCGAGGTCGTCTTGCGCTGAATCCCCCTACCTCCAAACCTTGTTTCAGTCACGAACCCAGAAGTGATTCTCTGATTGGCGTCCGTTCTTGCCGCAAGTGCATCGATTATCTGCTCTGCAGTTTCTGAGTCTGTCCCGAACGTCACAATTGGTGCAGTGCTCTCGGTAAATGGCGGGTAGATTGGCCTTTTGGCCAATGTGCTTCCCGCAGCATGCGCCTTGACGCATCGGACGACACTTTCTGCGTCCCCGACGATTGCGAATGAACCGATGCTTGCAGCGGCGAAATCACCGTCCGCTGACTTCCACAGCTGCGCACCCTCGAGGTCTTGGGGCGGTAAGGAAAAATCCACCAA
>CAXRBW010000207.1:0-3048 GCA_964228775.1 Pyrinomonadaceae bacterium
GTTCACGTCCTCACGCTCGGTGAAGTGCCTCAGAACCTCCGCGATACCGTCTAGTTCATCGGTGATGATGGCCTTCTCCGCCAACTTCACACCAAGCTCATTTAATTTCTCGCAAAGCAGCTTCCCTGACCTGTCGGTCAACTCATCTCGAGTGTCGCTCACGGTGATGACCACCGCCCTCATCTCAACCATGATTGCTAAACCTCCGTCACATGTACCTCGGACGCACGGCCGCTCCTCGCATTGAAGTAGAGGCTCGCTACCATTCCGCCAACGACGAGCGCGATTCCAATCAGCGCAAATGTCGCGGGCTCCTCGTCGAGAAAAACAATTCCAAAGATGAGTCCGTAAAGCACGCCGCTGTATCCTGCCATCGAAACCTTTGACGCGTTTTCCCTTTGCAATGCTTTGGTCAGCAGAATCTGACCGATCTGCGAGAACACCGCAACGAGTGCGAGATAGATCCATTCGATTCCATTCGGTGTTTTCCACACGAAAGGAAGAGCCACAAGACCAGCCACTGCACCGAAAAGCTGGAAATGCAGAACGACCACGAGCGGATGTTCAGAACCCTTCATGCTTCGAACCAGATTGTAGGCGACGCCTGAACAGAAGGCGGCGGCAATACCCGTGAGCACATATGTCGAATCGGCATTGGGGTCATACCGTTCGATGACCGCGACTCCGATGAAAGCCAGCGCAAAGAAGATCCACTGTTGCCAGACGACTCGCTCTCTCAGGATGAACATGGCAAGCACGGCCGTGAAGATTGGTGAAAGATATGCAATCGTGATGGCCGATGCCATCGGCATATGTTGCAGCGTGCTGAAGAACATGAACAGCGCAGAGGTGCCGAAGAGTCCTCTCAAAAAAAGACTCCACCGGTGCGAACCGCGCCAATCTGCTCCAGAATTCCGCAGGCCCACCACGCAAAAGACAGTGCCGAGCGCACACCTGAAGAAGACTACCTCCATTGCGGGGATCTTTGGCATGAACTTGATGAAGAGATTGGCGACCGCGAAAGAGAGAGTGGACATCAGCATGAACTGAAAGCCAACGGTGAGAAAGCGATTGCGGGAGATTTCTCGCATTAACGGCATTGTAACCCGATGCGCCGACAGTCAGGAATCAGAGTGAGAATCTGATACCTGTTTGGATGGTCCGAGGCGAGGACGGAAGGATTCCGCGCGACCTATCAACTATGAAAACATCGTTCATCAAATTCTTGACCGAGAGGAAAATCGTCGTACGGTGCTTCTCAATCCGATAACTCGTCGTCAGCGACAGGGTCGACTGTCGAGGAATGAGTCCGCGCTGCCCGTTCGGCGAAGGAGCCGTTGTGTTCAGATCGTCCGAGAACTGACTTGAGATGAAATTATTCTCGAGAACCGCCCCGAACGATCCCCTATTAAAGGAGAGTGATGTGTTGAGGGTGGCCTTCGGTGCGTAGGGCAGGCGCCGCCCGGTGACTGAGATACGTGATGATGGAACCAAGAGACTGTATCTCTCCCCTGTGTAATGCGCCTTGAGAAGACCAGTCACCGATATGTTCAACGTGAAAACATTCTTGCCCTTGATCAGTCCGGCGGAATCGGCCTTGGCTGCAAACTCAACTCCGCGATGAAGTGTCCGTCCGCCGTTTGTTACCGACGTACCTGTGCCACCTGCAATCGTGGCGGGAACGGTTTGATTCCGGTAGTCGGTGCTGAACGCCGTCGCGTCGAGATTCAGATTCGAGCCGAGTTTTGCCCGAAAGCCGAGCTCGAGGTTAGTTGATCTTTCTGGTTCGAGGTCGACGACGCCGCCCGAACCTGAAATTACGTCCTCGGTCCTCGGAGGTGCGAAGCCCTTAAGGAAACCGAAAAAAACGGTCGTATTCGTGGATGGGTTGAACGTCAATCCCCCGCCCGGAATCAGCTCGAGCAAATCCGCTCGCCCCATCGTTTTACTCAGAAGATTACGCCGATGGTTGGTTTTGTGTTCGATGCGGGGACCGAGATGCATCGCAACACGTCCCATGACTGCCTTTCCACTTAAAAAGGTCGCTGCCGCTGATGTTCGGCGACGGTCATCCTCGACAAGGAAGCCGTCCCGTGATGTTGGAAGGTCTCCGTTCTTCTGCACTCGGACCTGCCGCTCTCCGTGGAGCCGAAAGCCTGACCTTAGCTCGATTCTGCTTTGATTTAATGTGAACTGATGAGTCAAGAGTGGTTCAAAACCGTAATTCAAATAATCCCGAAGCCTGCCCTCGTTTCCGCAGCGGGTGAGCAAATCCGCCATCCCGAGGCAGTCGACATCGACGCCGAGTCTATTCGGACGCTGCGCCGAGTTCGAGCTCTGTCGCCACCAGTCGCGCGAGAATCTGTTGAGGTAGATATTTGCAGAAAGACTCGTCCGCGGCGTCGGCGCCAGACTTAATGCCGATGAGAGACCTTCTCGATCTCCGTAGAATTTGTCATTGATAAATAGATTGCCGCGCGGGTCGATACGGAATTCATCGTCGGTCAGACCCGAATAGGTCACCTGAGACCTTTCTCTTAGTGCCGTCGCTTTGATTGCCACGTACCCGCGCGATCCGATATTCCTCGTCACTTTGAAAAGTGAATCAGTGAGACCGGTGCGCGTGTTCATTCGCGCGCCCTCACCCTGCTTTCGGTTAACGCTGCCGACAAAACCAAAAGCTCCGAGACGGCCCGTCAGCAGCGCGTCACCCATCAGGTAGTCGCGAGTTCCCGATGAGAGCTTGAATGTGCCTTCGAAATTGTCCGTCGGATTGGGCGTCATGTAGTTGATGACTCCGACTACCGTGACGGGTCCGTATTCAATCTGACCCGAGCCTTTGACGACCTCAATTGCCTCGAATCTTTCGATTGGCGGGTGATATTAGGAGGCATTGTCACCGTAGGGCGCGTAGGTCAGCGGAAGTCCGTCCTCGAGCAGAAGCACCTTGGTCGATCTCGTCGGATTGGATCCTCGGATACCGATGTTTGGGCGCAGTCCCAAGCCCTCTTCGTCCTTAACATGGACGCCCGGCACCTTTCGCAGTGC
>CAXRBW010000208.1:0-4197 GCA_964228775.1 Pyrinomonadaceae bacterium
AACGGTGCGCAATGCACTAGAGCTGATGAAGCACGGTGGCGCCGAGGCGGTTAAGCTCGAGGGAGGAAGAAACCGCGCGGGTCTCGTCAAAAGACTCGTCGATGAAGAAATCCCGGTTGTCGCCCACATCGGACTCACTCCGCAGAGTGTCTACAAGCTCGGTGGCTATCGTGTGCAGGGTCGCAATGCGTCTCAGGCGAAACGTCTGATAGAAGACGCGAAGATTCTCGAGGAGGCCGGCGCCTTCGCCATCGTTTTGGAACTCGTCCCGAAAGAGGTCGCCGAACTTATAACGCAGGAACTCACCATCTCAACAATCGGTATCGGTGCGGGTGCAGGATGCGATATCCAGGTCCTCGTGCTCCATGATTTGATCGGCATGACCTTCGGTCGTCAACCGCGTTTCGTCAGGCAGTATGCAAACATCCGCGAGGTGATGACGGATGCTATAAAGGCCTGGTCAGAAGATGTGAAAACCGGGAAGTACCCTGGAGACGGCGAATCCTACGGCCTGACTGACGAGACAATCAAAGAACTCAAGAGCTGACCGACGAATCATGGAGATCATCAACCGCAAACAGAGAATGTTCTCGGTAGCGCGGGATTACCGGCGAGAGAAGAAATCCGTCGGCTTCGTCCCGACGATGGGTGCGCTACATGAAGGCCACCTCTCGCTGATCAGAGAGGCGAGACTTCGCTGCGATGTCGTCATAGTTTCGATTTTCGTCAATCCGACGCAATTCAATCAGAAAGAGGATTTCGAAAAATATCCGCGTGATATCACGGCGGATTCCGCGATGCTTGCCGACCTCGGCGTTGATTATGTCTTCGCACCAGACGCTGAAGAGATTTATGGTGTGGACTTTGCGAGTTTCGTCGAGGCTGGTCCGCTCGGAAATCTTTTCGAGGGTGCTTCGAGGCCCGGACATTTCCGCGGAGTCGCAACGGTGGTGACCATACTACTTAACACGGTGCGACCAGATTTTGCATTCTTCGGTCAGAAAGATGCCCAGCAGGTTGCGGTCGTCAGGCGTCTCGTCCGCGAACTCGGATTCGAGTGCGAAGTGGTTGCACTTCCGATTGTTCGCGAGGCCTCGGGACTTGCAATGTCCTCACGCAACGAGAGACTTTCACCTGAGGACCGTGCACGGGCCGCCGTCATCGGTCGCGGACTCTTCGAGGCAAAGCAAATATTCGAGTCGGGTGAGACGAAAACCGCGCGACTGGTCGAAAAAGCCCGTGAGGTCATCGGCGAAGAACCATCGATCGAGGTTGATTACATCGCGGTGGTGGACTCGGACGACTTCGGACCGATTGAAAAGATTTCGGACCGTCCCGCGATAATGATAGTGGCGGTAACCGTCGCAGGCATTCGGTTGATAGACAATATCGAGATTAATAGCGGACAGTAGTGTCGGGCTCTTGGGCATCTAATGTCTCAGAGCGACCCTAGATGGGGACGGATTTTATGAAAAGAGTCAGTCTGATTATCGCGGTTCAGATACTTTCCTTGGTCTTCTCGGCTTCGGTTGGAGCGCAGAGCAACACCTTCTCTAAGATCGGTGGTGGCAGCGTCGATCTCGCGGGAGAAAAAGGAAAAGTGGTTGTACTTGCGATTGGCGCCCGCTGGCTTCCCCCGACCAAGAGCCAGGCTTCGGTGCTGAGCAGGCTCGCTTCCCAATATCCCTCGGACAAGGTTTCACTGTTCCTTGTTCTGACCGACCTCGAGACAGATTCGAGCGATGTCCAACTCGACGCATTCCTTAAGGCAAACAAGGTATCGGTTCCCACACTGCGCGATCCGCGTGGCTTAATCGTCAACAAGTTGTTCAAACCAGATCAGATGCCTGCGTTCGTCGTGATAGGTAAAACGGGAGAGATGTCAGGCGGACCGATGACGGGATTCGATCCGAAGATCGACATGTTCGAATCAGTGTCGAGACGCATCGAGGCGGAACTCAGGCGTTAGGCGTCCGAGTGATGGCATCTTGTCAATCGATATCGGCAATCAATCTGTAGAGCAGACTCACTGGAAGGCCGACCACGTTCCAGTAATCACCTTCAATCCCTTCGATGAACAGTGCGGCTTGTGCTTGGACGGCATAGGCTCCGGCCTTGTCGAGTGGACTTCCCTCAATCGCCAAGAATTCGACCGCCTCCTCTGACAGGTCAGAAAATTTTACCCGCGTACTTTGAATACCGCCGACCGAAGACAGCTCTCCTGTTTTAGCGTCTCTGCGAACGAGTGCGACACCAGTGAGAACCTCATGCCAACGACCAGAAAGTGAGCGCAGCATCCGTCGTGCGTCTTCGAGGTCGACGGGCTTTCCGATAATCTCGCCATCAATCACCACCGTCGTATCTGCTCCGAGCACGAGCGTCCCTTCGGTTCTTCGGGCGACTGACAGAGCTTTTTCAAGCGCCAGTCTCTGAACATATACCTCAGGCGATTCACCCGGTGCGAGACTTTCATCGATGTCGGCTGAATCACGGATGAATTCCCATCCGACTGCGGCAAGGATCTCGGCCCTACGCGGACTTCCCGATGCAAGAACGAGTTTCGGCAGGCTGAGCATTGAAGAAACAGGGGGCAGCATTTATGATTACCTCGGTTCCTGTTAAGGATAGATCATCGCTAGACATTGACCAATGGAAGAACTGACGCGTCTCTTTCCGACGCTTTTAAATGAGCTCGGTGAAAATGATGAGGCACTCGAAGCTCTCGTCTTCGCGACCTGGCGGACCTCGGTCGGAAAGGCACTTGAGGGACGCACCGTTCCGATGCGTTTCTCCGACAAACGTCTGACCGTGGCGGTTCCCGACGAGACTTGGAAGATGCAACTCGAGAGCCTCGCACCGCAGATGCTATTTAGGCTTAATTCAAGCTTCAAATCAGAGGTCGTCAAATTCATCGAGTTCAAAGCCGATTCCGCAGCGTTCCTCGGCGCCGAGAAGTCAGAGACCGAAACGGCGGCATTCAGAGAAGCATCAATGGCCGAGATATCAGAAGAGCTCGCCCGTGCCGCTGAAAAGATCGGTGACGAGAGTCTCAGGGAGAGTTTTCTTCTGGCTGCGGGCGGATGTCTCGTCAGAAACAAGGAGTCTTAGAAAGATGGATGTGAAACATGTCGCAAAGCTCGCCCACCTTGAGATGGCAGACGAGGACGTTGCGATATTCCAATCCCAGCTTGACGGTATCGTCACCTACATCGAGCAATTGAACGAGCTCGACACCGAAGGCGTTGAGCAGATGACTGGCGGATTGACAGCGGAGGGACTAGCGACAGACTGTGTCCGCGACGATGTTCCAAGTGGTGCCTTGGGCCAGGAATCTGCAACCGGCGAGGCGCCGTCCGCGGTCGCAGGCCACTTTCGGGTGCCGAAGGTTCTATGAGGACTTTTGCGGCGATATTTATTTTTTCGCTGAGTGTGTTGTCTCTCGGATGTTCTTGGGTGAGCATACCTTCGCTCGAGTCATCCACTTGTAGCGAAGCACGTGTCGCGGCTAGAAAGTTCTACTCGTTTCATTTCGGAAATGGCCTGAGGCCCTCGCTGGAAAATCTGGTCGCACGCAAGCCGATGATGACGACGGCATTGGGCGATCGCCTCTCAACGGAATCCGCCGGCGAGGTCGATTATTTCACCGCGACTGCGGATTATCCCAAGGCCTTCAGAATTGGAGGTTGTGAGGAACTCAGTGCGAATGATGTTAGGTTCGAGATTCTGCTTTTCTGGAAGGACACTGAAAGATCGGAAGAGCGAACCGTGTTCGGCAGATTCAAGAAACTCGATGACAAATGGCTGATCGACGAAGTACGAAACGATAGAAGATAGAGATGGTAGTCACTGAGAAAATCAAAGAAGCGGTCGACCGCGCCGAGAAACTTAACGCGAAGCTCAACGCGTTCATCACCATCGACCGCGAGTATGCACTTTCACAAGCGAAAGCAGTGGAGGGTGGTGCGGGCAAACTGGCTGGCATCGCCGTCGCCTTAAAGGACAACATCTGTACTGAGGGCGTGCGGACAACATGTGGTTCTAAGATACTCGGTGAGTATCGTGCGCACTATGACGCAACGATCACCGCAAGACTCCGCGATGCGGGTGCGGTCATCATCGGGAAAGCGAATATGGATGAGTTCGCGATGGGATCGTCGAACGAATCATCGGCATTCGGTCCGGTTGCAAATCCTTGGG
>CAXRBW010000209.1:0-2439 GCA_964228775.1 Pyrinomonadaceae bacterium
CGTGATCGGTCGGGAAGGAGGGTCAAAATGAGAAACCGTATCGATCGCACTTTCCCAGGTCTGCACCGCGCGGTAAGCGGCATGCTCGGACGCAGTGGGCATTTCATGCCGATGTATGAATACGACAGGGCTGCCATCACACAAATTCTCGAGGCAGCGGGTTGTGAAATAGGCGCGGAGATTGAGACCGACCACGGCTTTGCGGGATCGATGTTAATTTTCAGGAAAGGTTAGTTTTACTCGATTGATTCAGATGTCACTTTCACCGTCCACAATTTTCAAGGGGAAGAAAATTCTCTTCATCGGCGGAACCGGCTTCGTTGGCAAGGTCACGCTCTCGATGTTGCTTCACAATTTCCCCGATATTGGAAAGGTGTATGCGACAGTCAGGGCGCGCGATGCTGCTGAATCGCAGAATAGATTCTGGAAAAGCATTGTGCCATCACCGCCTTTCGATCCGTTGCGCGAAAAGTACGGCGATGGATTCGAAGAGTTCATCAAGAAAAAACTTATACCAGTTAACGGCGACGTCGGCAGCGAATTTCTCGGTATGGACGAGGCCGAGGCGAGTAAGTTGATGCAGGACTGTGACCTAATCATCAACGGTGCCGGCAATGTGACCTTCAATCCACCTCTTGAAAGCGCATTGCGCACAAACGTGGTCGGATCCAACAACATCATCGCTCTCGCAAGGCTCATGAAAAAGCCCAGACTTGTCCATGTGTCGACGTGCTTTGTCGCAGGCAAGAGAAGCGGTTCGATATGGGAAAACGAACCCGTGCTCGGATACTTTCCGAAACGCGGAGAGCTGGTCGGCACTGAGTTCGACGTCGAACGTGAGATAGCCGACTGCGCAAGGCTTGGAGAACAGGCGCGACAGGAGGCCGATGACGCCGTACAGGTCGCTAAATTCCGCGAGGGTGCACGAAAGAGATTCGAGGAAGAGGGTCGCGATCCCGATGATGAGGCCGAGTTGAAATCGGCAATTTTCCGCGAAAGGAAGATGTGGATACGCGAACGAACGACGGAGCTCGGCGCTGAGCGCGCCGAGTACTGGGGCTGGACTAACATCTACACCTACTCCAAGTCGCTCGCCGAGCAGATCATTGCAAAGCAGGACGACATCGTGAAGACCTTAGTGCGGCCCTCGATTGTCGAGTCGTCGCTTGCTTACCCGTTCCCAGGCTGGAACGAAGGCTTCACGACAACTGCACCGCTGATTCTCATTGCTCTCAAGGGTCAGCCCGTGATCCCCGTGAATGAAAAACTCGTGCTGGATGTCATCCCGGTGGACATGGTTGCGGGCTCGATACTTGCTGCCGCGATGAAGACCCTCGTGGACGATGATCCTCCGTTGGTTTTCCAGGCCTGTTCAGGCGATTCGAATCCGAATGACATGAAGCGAATCGTCGGCCTCGTCGGACTGTACAAGCGCACCTACTTCAAGGAGAAGGAAGGTGGAAACAGTTTGATGAATTCGCTTTCCGCGATGATCGAGGCGACACCCGTCGACCAAAAGACCTATGAGCGCACGAGTGCACCGATGCTCAACAGACTTGCTAAGGTCGCATCGAAGGCACTCGATGAGGCGGCACCGAAATGGGCCGGAGGCCGTATCGGCGGCATTCTCGCCGATGTCAGAAAGTCTGTTGACGAGTTCGAGCGAACGACGCAGACGACGATAGACGCCTTTGCAATGTTCAAGCCGTTCATGGTCGACAACGCATATCTCTATCGTGCCGACAATGTCCGTGCGTTGATAGATGAAGTTCCCGAAGAGGAGCGCGCCCTGCTCCCTTGGTATCCAGAGAGACTCGATTGGTTCGACTATTGGCTCAACGTTCATTTCCCAGGCATCAGGAAATGGGTACTGCCGGGACTTGAGGAGGGTCTCAAGCGCGTCGAGCGCAGGGCCCACACATATCGCGACCTGGTCGATATGTTCGATACAACGGTCAAGCGTTTTCCGACCCGCATCGCGATGCGCATCGAGCGTGACGGCAGAAAGGAACAGTACGCATATGAAGATGTGCGTGAGTTGACACTTCGTGCCGCAGGATTCTTTGCTGAGAACGGGATCAAGTCGGGCGAAAGAATCGTTCTTTTCTCGCACAACATGCCTGAGTGGGGTCTCTCATATTTTGGAATCCTTAAAGCAGGTGCGACCGTAATTCCCATCGACCCTGCGAGCCTGACCAAGGATGTGGTCACCTTTGCCAAGACTGGAGAGGCTGCGGCAATCGTCATCTCGCCTAAGCTTTGGTCTGATCATCCAGATCTTTCTGCGGAGCTTTCGGCGGCTGGCGTGAAAATACCCGTGTGGCGGTTCGAAGAAATCTTCGAGATGCAGTCTGAAGCAGAGGAGTCGAGACGAATCTCTTTGCTTCCCGCCAAGACCGCGTCGAACGCCATCGCCTCGCTTATCTTCACTTCCGGTAC
>CAXRBW010000210.1:0-3556 GCA_964228775.1 Pyrinomonadaceae bacterium
AAGAAGTATATCCTTCCGATGCCATCTTGTTCGAGACGACCCCCTTTCGGGATGAAGAGCAATGCATCAGCCTTGGAGAAAGCGATGAAATTTGAAGAACCGCCGAAACGCTGCGCCTCGATGACGAGGTGGCCCTGGAGATCGCTGCCAAGTGAGACGGGTAGGTAGCAGTCACGTTCCTTTGCACCCTTAAAATCCTTTGACGCGACCGCAAAACCCTCGCGCAGCCCGCACTCGATGGCACCCTGCATTGCAAGTATTGCGGTGCGGACGAAAAGATGGAATGTCACTGCGACCGAGACCGGATTTCCGGGAAGACCAAAGATCAAGGTTTCGCCGAGCCGCGCGAAGACTGTCGGCTTGCCGGGCTTGAGTGAAACTTTGTCGAAAAATATTTCCGCACCGAGCTCTCGAAGGGCGGGCTTTGTGAAATCGTAGTCACCCACCGAGACACCACCCGTGATGATGAGAATGTCCGGGCCGTCACCCAGAGCATCCGAAATCGCCGACTTCAATTCCTCGAGATCATCGTCGGCATGCGGCCTGATCAAAGCCTCGCCCCCAGTCCGCGAGACGAGTGCGCGCAGAAGTTCAGAATTAGAATTGCGGATCTGATCTTTCGCCGGAGTCTCAGATATCGAGACTATCTCACTGCCTGTCGAAAGAATGCTGACCTTTGGTCGCGCGCCCACTTCGACAGTTGAATATCCAAAAGATGCGAGAGTTGCGATGGCGTTATCACCGATGATTTCACCGCGCGTCATCACTCTGTGACCTTTGCGGACCTCTTCGCCTGACTTCACGATGTTCTGTCCGGCTTCGGGTGCCTCAAGCATCGTGACAATGCCGTCCGACTCCTCGGTCGACTCGACCTTCTGAACGGCATCGGCTCCCTCGGGCACACGGGCACCGGTCATGATGCGAACCGCGGTACCCGGTGCGACCTTGCCATCAAATCCGCGACCCGCGACCGACTCTCCGATGATGCGGAGGCTCTCGGAATCATCGTCATGACGCATCGCAAACCCGTCCATCTGTGAGCGATTGAACGGAGGGAGATCAGAATCGGCAAGAATATCTTCGGACAATATTCTCCCCGCCGCCTCCGAGATCGGCACCCGCTCGGCCACAGGTGCACCGACTTCTTTTTTAACGATGTCGATCGCCTCGGGGACGGGTATCATCTGCGTGTTTTTCCGATGAGATAGATTGAGGTCTGACGCGGACGGAAGAAGACGAAGCCGTTCTCTGTCATGTGGGCGTCATCTTCTGCCATGACGGTGACCTTTTGACCGTTCCATTCCGGCACCGAGGTCGAAGTGTTGAGCTCGATCGACGTGTAGGCACCGAGACGCAGCTTTTCACCCGCTCCGCCGATTGCCTTTCGGAAGTCTATCGACGCGCCGAGACCGTGACCGTGGTTACCTATTGGGTGTGAGTAGATCATCGCCTCGATACCTCGCTCTTTCATGATGGCCATCGTCTTTTCGTAAACCTCGAAACCGGTCATACCCGCCCGTGCGACCGAGAACATCGCGTCCTGCAGTGTGTTGGTGTTGGCAAGCGCTTTTTTTAGGCCGGTCGGTGCATCGGACTCTCCCTCGCGGAGAATGTAGCCATGCTTCTGCCAGTCGGTCGAAAGTCCCATGTAGTCGAGACCGAAATCGACATGGATGAAATCGCCTTGTTCGAGCACGAGGGATTCATCAGCCGTATCGAGGAACTGCTGACTCGTCTTGCTATCGGAAAGTTTGCGCTGGACACGCAGATCAGGCTGGAACCAAACCGTCAGCCCCAATTTGTTGACCTGCTCAAGCAGCCACCAGCGGACGTCGCCGACCGTTGTCTTCCCGGGCGTGATTACCTCCGAAGAAAATGCCCGCCTCGTCAGAATGTCGGTGACAAGAACTGCATTGCGGTAATGCTCAAGCTCTCCAGTGAGTCTGGTGTCGAAAAATTCGGTCAGGAGATCGGCCGACGGGACGAAGCGTTTTTCGGCATCTGGCCCGAGAGTTTCGGCGAGCATCTTGTAAGAGGCGTATGAGAGCCCATGCTGCTGGCCTCTGCCGCCACCCATATTTAGCGCGATGTTTTTAGGATTGAACCTCGCGATGACCGACTTCAAAGTGTCAGCCAATTTATCACGCGAGACACTGATCATCTCGTAATGGTTCTTGAGGCGCTCCTCTGAGTACCTGACAACGGCGACACGATGCAGTTTTTCTCCATCGTCGGCAAAGATGAAAAAGTCACGACTTCCAACCATCGGAATCGGAGGTACCAGATATTGGGTTGCGGGATCGCTGTTGAATTCTTCGTTGACGACTATCCACATCGAGATGCCATGTCGGCGCATCATCGGGAGCAGTCGCGAATCGAGCCGTTCGCGAAGCCAAGATTCACGCACATCCATCTGCTCGCGCTGATTTAGAAGGCGCGGCATGGCTGGAATTTTTTCGGTCTGGCCCGCGGCAGTTATTGCTCCAAACGCCGCGACAAAGCAGGAAATCGAAATGATCAGAGCGGTAATAGTCTGTTTTTTCGCCATAATTCGGAGGGGGCGGAGGGCTTGTACCACGGTCGCCGCGAAATGCTACAATTTAAAGAGATTTCGCAAAAATATTAACACAAACGCGGTTTCGACCGGGGGTATTAAACCAGTGATCGATCTACAACTTTCCGAAGAGCATATAGCCCTTAAAAACACAGTCAAAGAATTCTGCCAAGGCGAAGTGGCGCCCTACATCAAGGAATGGGACGAGAAATGTCACTTCGAGCCGAGCGTCTTCAAGAAGATGGCCGAGCTCGGACTTCTCGGTGTCTGCATTCCCGAGCAATACGGCGGAGCAGGTTTCGATTATGTTTCGCTGGGACTTGTCTGTGAGGAACTCGAAGCCTGCGACACATTCCTTCGCGTCGCGATGAGTGTCCATGTCGGACTCAATTCATTGAGTCTGCTGACTTGGGGAACCGAAGAACAGAAGCAGAAATATCTAGTCCCGCAGGCGAAGGGCGAAAAGCTCGCGACCTTCGGTCTCACCGAGCCCAATGCGGGAAGTGATGTCGTGGGTCTTCGTTCGACGGCGCGCAGAGATGGCGATCATTGGGTGCTGAACGGTGAGAAGATGTGGATTTCGCTCGGCGACGTCGCCGACCATTTCCTCTTCTTCTGCTGGACCGATATGGAGAAGATGAAGAACCGCGACCATTCGGGCATCAGCTGTTTCATCGTCGAGAGGACGATGCCTGGATTCTCATCTGGAACCCTGCACGGCAAGCTTGGAATCAGGGCGGGCAACACTGGTTATTTCTCACTGCAAGATGTGCGTGTGCCGGCATCGAACATGCTCGGTAACGAGGGCGAAGGATTCAAGATCGCGATGTTCTCGCTCGAGAATGGCAGATACACCGTTGCCGCAGGTGCGACCGGAGTGATTAGGGCCTCGCGCGATGCAGCCGCGTCATACGCCAACACCCGTGAGGTGCAGGGACAGAAGATTGGAAACTTCCAACTAGTTAAGCAGAAGATTGCGGACATGGAAGCTGATTATGAGAT
>CAXRBW010000211.1:0-13328 GCA_964228775.1 Pyrinomonadaceae bacterium
CGTCTTTGCGCTTCTGACTCCGAGCGGCCGACCAATCTGCGAGATATCTGACGAACAGCATTCGCGCCTCACGTTTTGCATCCCCTGTCTTATCGTCCGGCATTCTGCCGAGTTCTCCGAGGCCTTGGAACATCGGTGCCATCTGAATCTTCCCTGCGGGAGAGGTCAGACTCACGTATTCATCGACAGACGCGAGATATCCCTTTGGGTCGATGCGAATCAGGGCGATTTCAACCTCTGGAGACTGCATGCGGTCGAGCTTTCTAAATTGTTTCAATGCTTTGATGGTCTCACCATCGGCAGTCAATCGCTTCAGCCGGCCTAGCGTTGCAATTATTTCCAGTAATTCAGTTTTTTCGTTTGGAGTCTTGAATGGGGATCTTTCGGCTACATCAAGCAATTGTTTTGTTCGGACCAGCAATGCATCGGCCGTTCCTTCGTTGCCAAGAGAGGCAAGTGCCCTGACCGCTCCGACCCTGACGCGCGAGTCGGGGTCGCCGACTGCCGCCTCGAGAAGTATCTTTTCAGATTCTTTTGAACCTGAGAGTCCTAAAACTCTAGCCGCATTCGCCCTGACAATAGGTGAATCATCGGATAAGAGTAAACCCTTGGCGATGTCATCGGCATTCTTGCCGCCGAGTCTCGCAAACGCGTTCAACGCATCAGCTCTTACATCCACATTCAGATTAGTAAGAAACGGCTTGACCGCCTCAGCGCCATTCTCAGGTCGCGCACGCATAACAGCAGTCACGCCCATCCTTATGATGGTGGGGCTCTGGTGCGTAGTCCCGGATAGTTTGGTGGTCTCATCTTCGAGCGTATCGAGAAGAGCGTCCTGAGCTTTGCTGATTGCTGGTTCCTTAAGGTTCGCGCCACAGATTTTCCCGAGTGCCTCGACGATTCTTGCTTTCACAGGTTCTCTGCTGTCTGAGATTGAGGCGATCAAGATATCGATTCCCTCAACGCTTTCGATTTCACCTATTGCGAAAGCCGCCATTGTGGCAATCTGGGTATCGCGACTTCTAAGTGAAATGCCAAGTGGGCCGAGCGCCCTCTTATCCCCGATTCTTCCAGCAGCCAGTATCGCCCGAGTCCTCACCTCGCTATTTCCTTTAGTGATTAGTTGCTCGATGCTCTGGTTGAAATCGCGCGAATCCTCTGCCTGCACGATTTTAAGTAGAGTCTTCTGAGGAACTTGTCCTTGAGCGTAAGCGACGAGAAGTAATTGGATGATGAAAAAGAAGATGACTCGAGTTCGCATAAGTGGTCAATGAATAATAGGTCGAGATACCGCTGAGGTTCAATTAGAAAAAAGAAAAGAGCCGACATTCGGCCCTTTTCATCTGTGTCCCTTAAAAGTAACTTCTATTTGAGTTCTATCTTATTGAACTCAAGTGTTGCTCCGGTGGCTCTGTAGTATTCCGCGACTGCTTTCCTGAGTTCCGTTTGGGCCCTGAGTTCACCGCTCCTGGCAGAAAGCATTGCGGTTTGACGTTCAAGCACCCGGTATATATCCGACTGTCCGGCATCGAGCTTTCTTTTCTCCGATTCATACTGCTTTTCAGAGTTCTCCCGAGCAATCGTTGAGGCTTTTAGTTTCGCCTCAGCAGTTCGCAACGCTTGCAGCGTGTTCCGCACATCAATCTGTACCAATTGCTGCGCCTGCTCTTGTTGCGCTACGATTTGTTGACCTTGGACGATCGCTTTTCCTAGCTGCGCCTCGGTGGTTTTCCTTCCGACGGTGAAATTGAATGTTATACCTACCCGCAGAGAAGGGAAGTTATTAGCCCAAACATCGGTAAAGGAATTTCCTACCAGCCCATTTATCAGTGCAAGCTGTGCGACGCATGACGGCGTCGATGGATTTGTCTGGCAAGATGATGAGAAAGGACTGCTGAAGCGGGGATTCTTTTCACCGCCGATTCCAGCAGATGTGTAGCTTGCAGTCAGGTCAATCTGCGGCCGAGCCTGATCTTTATAGAAACGTTTTTCAGCTTCATTGATACCAACCTGCTCAGCCGCAATCATGAGCTCAGGTCTTTTAGCCATGGCCGAGCTGACCGCATCTTCGAGGGAAACCGTTGGAATCTCGGCCTTGGGCTGATCGGTTGGGACTATCGCGAGACCCCATAATGTGTCGTCCTTTCCGGCAGCGATGAAATTCTTCAAGGCATTTTCTGCTCGACCAACGATATCCGTCGCTTCGAATACAGCCTGCTCTATGATTGCGACCTGGGTTTCAGAAGGAAGAATATCGTTGGGCGCCAACTGTCCCTCGGCGACGAGTCTGCGGTTATGTTCAAGCTGCTCACGTGAATCTCTCAATCCATCTCGCTGAACCTGCAGATTTCTCAAAGCGAATACGAGGTCCCAATATGCCTTCTGAACGCTCGTGACCGTATCGGTCGTCTTCTGTATCAACTGTAGATTGGAAATTTCCGCACTTCTTTTTGAAATTGTCAGTACCCGACGCGCCTGATCGAAGCGAAGTCCACGTAGAAGTGGCTGGGCAAATGAAAAATTGAAATTCGAGTTTTGCTGAGGACTAAGCAGGGAAATCGGGTTATTGGTGGATACCTTCTGTGAGGTGATACTCGCAGTCACCGTTGTACCCGTAGGCTTCAGCAGTCCGAAAAGTGAAGCATTTCCAAAAACCGTCTTGTTGGTTGTCGACGTGTTGCTGCTGAAAATGCTGACATTGGGCGACTTGGTATTGTCTATGAAACTTTGACCTGAAAATCTCGGATCAAAAGCTCCACGGGCAGCCAAAACATCATAACCCGCCACTTTAGCCGCCCCGCGTGAGACACGAAGTTCCTTACTGTTTTCAAGAGCCAACTCGATTGCTTCTCTGAGCGTCAGCGCTTTGGTCTCGAGAGCGTTGACACCAACGCGGATTGTTGCGATAGACCCAGTTGAACTTGAGACTGTTCCGACTGACTCCTGTGCGGCCGAACTCAACGTGAGGGCCAAGATTATAAAGATAAATGCTGGAATCTTCGACATAATGATTTTTATTCGACGTCTCTAGTCCTAATGTCGCAATCAGTTGGAAGCTGACGGCCTCCTTCGCACGAATCCAAAAAGAGTTCGCGAGAATGACTCGAGTCTTTTGAAAATATGTAGCTGACTGAGATCGTCGAAATAGGAATAGAAGACCGGAACCGCGACCAAGGTCAGAAGAAGACAGAGGGTCTGGCCGCCGACGACCAGCACACCAATCGACCTGTTGGTGCCCGAACCTGCACCTCTCGAGAGAACAAGTGGGATCATTCCTGCCACTAGAGCGATGGTGGTCATCAAGATCGGCCTCAATCTGTCACGGTTTGCCTGGATGATTGCATCATGTCGGGAATACCCCTCTGCTCTCAGAGTATTTGTGTGGTCAATCTGCAAAATCGCATTCTTTTTGACGACCCCGAACAATAGAAGAAGTCCGAGTCCGGTGAAAATGTTCACCGTCTGTCCCATGACAAGAAGGCTCACGATTCCAAATGGTACGGATAGCGGGAGCGTCAGCAGGATTGTCACTGGGTGAATGAATGATTCGAATTGGGCCGCGAGTACTATGTACATGAACACAAACGAGAGCACGATTGCTATCAGGAAATACATACCAGCCTTGCCGAGTTCCTTCGACTGTCCGACATAACCCGTCTTGTAAGTAGCAGGTAGGTTGAATTCTTTGACCGCTTTGTTTATTTCCGCTTGGATTGCGGTTGCGGATCCGCCAGGTTTGGTGTTGGCGAGCAATGTGACCTGTCGCTGTCGATTGAGTCGCTCGATTGAACTTGGACTCTTGCCCTCTTTGAACTTGACTAAACGGTCGAGAGTTACCGAACCGACTTTGGTTGACGGTACGACCATTTTTTTCAATCCTTCTAGATCGGTTCTGAAAGAGCCGACTGCTCTGACCCGAACCTCATACTGGTCGGTGCCCTCGTTGAAAGTCGTTGCTTCTTGACCGGCCACAAGGATGTTCAAGGCCTGCGATATATCTCCGACTCGGACGCCGAGATCTGCAGCAACGGCGCGGTCGATTTCGAGTCTCATTTCAGGCTTACCGCCAATTAGGGTTGAGTCCACATCGACTGCATCGGGAATTGCTTTCATTTTCTGCAATAAGACACCTGAGTATTTCTGCAGTTCCTCAAGGTCTGGACCGGATATTAGGTACTGGACGTTGGCGTTGCGGAATCCTCCACCTGAAAATGCCTGTACCTGCTGGACCCCGGTTCTAAGGTTAGGGAATTCCTTCAGCAACTCTCGAGTGTCAGTCATCATCTCTTCCTGTGACTTCGACCGATCCCCGATGTCTTTCAGCTTCACATAAATACTTCCTGCGTTTACGACCTGCGCCTGTCCACCGCCGATGGTGACCAAGGTCGCATTGACACCGTCCATCTTTCTGATTTGCGCCGCTATTTCCTCCATCTTCAGTGCAGATGCACCGATGCTAGAGCCCTCGGGCGCACGCACAGAGACTTCGAACTGAGATTGGTCATCAACCGGCAAAAAGTTTTTACCGACGAAGATGAACAAAGGCACCGTGCTTAGAAACACTAGGACGCAGATAGCGACAATTAGCCAGCGCTTGCGCATTGAAAACTCGAGCAGGTAGGTGTAGGCGGCATCTATCTTTCCGTAGAAACGTCCCTGCTTCGAATGCGCACCTTCTTCCTCGCTTCCTTCACGTTTGAGAAGCCTCGCAGCGAGCATCGGAGTCAATGTGAATGAGACCAACAATGAAACACCGATTGCGAAGGCCGCCGTCAAGCCGAATGAAGACATGAAACGCCCGACGATGCCCTTCATGAAGCCAATCGGCACAAAGACTGCCATCAGACTGAGAGTCGTCGCGAGGACTGCGAGTCCGATTTCGCGCGTCCCTTCGATTGCAGCTTCAAAAGGCGACATACCCTTCTCTTCAATGAAGCGATAGATGTTCTCGAGCACGACAATCGCATCATCGATAACAATGCCGACCATCAAGGTCAGTGAGAGCATCGTGATGGAATTGAGCGTGTAGCCCATCGCATACATCAAGGCAAAGGTCGCCACGATCGATGTCGGTATCGCCAACGCCGCAATGAAGGTGGAGCGGACACTCCAGAGAAACAAGAACACCACAACCGCTGCAAGAATTCCGCCCTCAATCAAATGGGTTTCGATCGCCTTCAGCGAATTCTCAATGAAGATGGAATTGTCAGAGAGGATTTGGATCTTGTAATCGGCGGGCAGTGTAGGCTCGATTTCCTTCAAACGCTCTTTGACCGCTCTCGCGACTTCAACTGTGTTCTGCCCAGATTGTTTCGACACGGTGAGAGTGACTGCCGGAGTGCCGTTCAGCAGTGCCTTTGACCTCGGCTCTTCCGAGCCGTCCTCGACTCGCGCGATGTCTTTGACACGGACGGAATATCCACCACGATTTGCGACGACGACATTGCCAAAGTCGTCGACATTTTTAATTTTGCCGACTGTTCTGATACTCGTCTCAATCTGCCCTTCGTCGATTCTTCCGCTTGGAAATTCAAGATTCTGTATTCTGAGCGCTCCAGCAATCTCCGCAGCCGTCACATTGAACGCACGCATCTTGTCGGGATCGACCCATACATTTATTTGTTTTTCAGCCCCTCCAACAATGGTGACTTGACCGACACCGCTCACCGACTCAATCCGTTCCTTGACCTTTTTCCGAGCCGTCTCTGTGACATCACGCAATTGTTTGGGCGCGGAAACTGCGATACGCAGCACGGGGGCGGCATCTGTGTCGAGTTTTTGAACAGTCGGTTGCTTTGCGGTTTCAGGAAGATTCGGGATCACGGTTTGGATCCGGTTCTCAACTTCTTGAGCCGCGATGTTCACATCCTTTTCGAGGACGAACTGAACGAAGACCTGAGAAATTCCCTCAACAGACGCTGAACGCAGTTCATCGATTCCGCTGATTGTGTTAACGGCCTCTTCGATTTTCTCGGTTATTTCGGTTTCAATTTCCTCGGGAGAAGCGCCCGGATTGATCACTGTGATTGTGACCGTCGGGAAGTCGATTTTTGGGAAAAGATCGACACCGAGAGAAAAGAATGAAAATGCACCCACAGTCACGAGCGAAAAAACAATCATCGTCGCGAAAACGGGACGCTTTACACAAACTTCAGCAAGCCATTGCATGGTTCAATCTCCAATTCAGTTCTGCTCTTTGACGAGCATTCCATCCGTGAGACCCGAAATATTTCCAGTCACCACTTTTTCCCCTGCCTCGACGCCCTTTTTGATTTCAATCAATTCGTTTTCAAGCAGGCCGAGTTGAACGAGTCGTTCGCTGATTACGCCGTCTTTGACGACGTAGATTCTTGAGGAAGTGCCGTCCGTTCTGACCGCACTCGCCGGCACCATCACCGCGGGCGCGGGCTTCGCCTGCGTCACGCGAACGGTCGCAAACTGTCCAGGATTGAGCAGAGCGTCCGCATTATCAATCTCCGCTTCGACAATCATGGTCCGCGATGTTGGGTTGACGCTGGGAGACAGGCGGGCAATACGTCCCGCGAATTCCCTGTCGGGATATGCGCTGACCTGGATGGTGACGGCCTGCCCCTTAGACACTTTTGCAATCGATTCTTCAGGAACGTCGATTCTCATTCTCAAAGTCTTGGTTTTCACCAAGGTCGCGATCTTCGAGTTGGGCACGTTGGGTGAGATGAATTCGCCGACATCCGCATTACGCTCGGAAACATAGCCGTCGATTGGTGCAACGATGGACATGTCCGACAGTGCCTTTTCAGCCGCTGCCACCTGAGCTTTGGCATTTCCGTATGCTCCGCGCGCGATATCAATGGATTTGACGGCTATCGCCGCATTCGCCCGCGCCTCGTCAAGCTGTGCGAGTAGGGAATCACGCTGAGCCTTTCTCTGGTCATAAGCCGAACGGGGAATGTCACCCGATTCGAGAAGTTTGGCTCCGCGTGCCAATTCTTTTTCTGCGAGTTCGAGCTGCGCCCGAGCGGACCGTACTTGACTGAAACGTTCGATATCGAAGGTCTGGCCGTCTGTCAGTCCCAGCCTCACCTGAGACTGTCTCAGCGATGCTAACGCTTGCTCTGCAGCTTGAGTTGCCTGCTCTAAACGGATGCGGGCATCACGGTCATCCAGACGAACCATCACAAATCCCTTTTTCACGAAAGAACCGATTTCGAAATTGACCTCAGCAATCTTGCCGCCGATTGCAGGTGCAATGTCTGTCTGCATATCGCCAGTCAACGATCCCGTCGCCTCGAAATAGGTTGGAATGTCCTGCAGGACGGCCTCTGAAGTTGTCACTTCTGGAATGCTGACGGACGCAGGGGTTTCAGATTCTGACTTCGTGCCTCCGCTACAACCGCCAAGGAAAACAAGGCCGGTAACAAGCAGTGCTAATAGGGTATTGCCGTATTTATGTTTCATTTTTTTATTCCGCTCAGCAGCAGTTCGGTGAATCCACGGGCGGCGGTCTCATCGGAAATCTGCAAGAGCTTCATCTCTTTGTCCCAAAGAATGTTGTTAAGAGAGTGATGAACAATCATTCCGAGAAAGGCACGTATCGCGAGGCGTGATTCGACCGCACGGAAAGCTCCATCTTTCTGCCTTCTCGCTATGTAGTTACTGAAATATTCGTAAAAATTACCTGCGAAATTCTGCAGGAACATCGTCGCAAGCTCGTGCCCTTCGAGCGCGGAGTGCATCATCAACCGGATGAAGTCGACATCCTGTCGGTGATTCTTGAGTATGGTTAACGCCGCCGTGTAGAAAAATCCAAAGTCATCTCCCTTCTCCTCATAAGGTTTCAGTGCTTCGAACGGATTCTGCATCATCGGCTCACACGCTTTCGCATCGAGGATCGCTGAGTACAACTCATCCTTGTTTGCGAAATGTTTGAACACAGTCGCCTCTGATACCCCGGCTGCCGACGCGATCTCCTTGGTGGTTGCCCCTCGGCACCCGCGCGTTGAGAAGACCTCGATTGAGGCGCGGATTATCTGCTGTCTCCGCTCATCCCCCTGAAGTCGCTTTCCATGGAGCTCTTCGGTCGATTTTTTATTGGCCTCGACTCTCATAAGTAAGTACTTACTCACTTTCTCAAATTCAAACGTTGATAGTCAAATTTTGGAGGAAATTCCCGCATTCTTGAGGTCTCCACAGTCTGCTGCCCGCCCATCGAGAATCTCGGACAGTGGCCTAAATTTTTTGAGATGACTGGAAGATGGTGTCGAAATTTTAGTAAAGCAGCTTCGGTTTAGATCAGTGAAACCCGATGAGGCCTTCCCGATAAGTACGATGATTCCTACTTGAGGATTCACGCCTTCAGGCGTTTCAGATGAAATCAAAACTGTGCCAAAATACGCGCAACATTCGGTGATTGAAGTAAATAGTGTCCCCGCTTCTCTGCTAGTTTCATGACAGGTCACCCGAAAAAGGGAAACCTTAAGTAGCGCGTTCAAGCGGAGGGTCGTCCCCGAATAAAAATCCCAGTGAAACCCACTAACATCAAAGACCCCGAATATTTTCACAAAGTCGTCGACTGTCAGCATGCGTGTCCCGCACATACTCCAGTCCCTGAATACATCCGACTGATTGCAGAGGGCCGATATACCGAGGCCTACATGATCAATTGGGATTCGAATGTTTTTCCTGGCGTTCTCGGAAGAACATGCGATCGCCCATGTGAGCCCGCCTGCAGACGCGGACGTGTCGAGGAAGAGCCCGTCGCCATTTGTCGTCTGAAGAGGGTTGCTGCGGACAATAAGGATTCGGACGTCAAGGACATGATGCCGAAGGGACCTTTCAAGCCCAACGGTAAAAAGATTGCGCTCATCGGCGGGGGACCCGCCTCGCTCACCGTCGCCCGCGACCTCGCACCGCTCGGCTATGAACTTCATCTCTTCGATGAACAGAAGAAGGGCGGCGGCTTCATGAGAAGTCAGATTCCTTCCTTTCGGCTTCCCGAGACCGTGCTTGATGAAGAGGTGAACTACGTTTTGGATTTGGGAATCCACACTCACTTCAATCAGTTCGTTTCGAGCCTCAAGGAAGTCTTATCAAAAGACTATGACGCAGTGTTCGTCGGTACCGGTGCACCGCGCGGCCGTGACCTGCCTGATTTGGAGGGTCGCAAAGAAGGCGACGCCAACATTCACATCGGAATCAACTGGCTTGCGAGTGTTGCGTTTGAACATACGAAATCGATAGGGCGCCGAGTGATAGTGCTTGGCGGCGGTAATACAGCGATGGATTGCTGTCGCACCGCCCGACGCCTCGGCGGCGAAGACGTCAAGGTGATTGTCCGAAGTCCATTTGCCGAGATGAAGGCATCTCCGTGGGAAAAAGAAGATGCAATCCACGAAGACATACCGATCATTGACAACCATGTCCCCAAATCGTTCGTCATCAAAGATGGCAAGCTGTGCGGAATGACCTTTGAAAAGGTGAAGCCGGAGTACGATGAGAATGGAAAGCGCCGCCTCGTCCCGGTGGGTGGGGAAGACATCTTCTTTGAGGCCGACGATGTGCTTGTCGCCATCGGTCAAGAGAACAGTTTTCCATGGATAGAGCGTGACCTCGGTGTCGAATTCGACAAATGGGAAATGCCAGTCGTCAATGAGTCGACCTTTCAGTCAACGAATCCTCGAGTCTTCTTCGGCGGAGACGCCGCCTTCGGTCCGAAGAACGTAATCACCGCCGTGGCCCATGGACATCAGGCGGCGATTTCAATCGATCTGATGTGCAGCGGCAAGAATGTTGCCGATGACCGACCGTCGCCGTTCGTGAACCTGCTCAGCCAGAAGATGGGTATTCATGAATGGGCGTATGACAATCAGGTCACGACCGACATCCGATATGTCGTACCGCAGGCGGATAAGAAGGAGACGCTGCGCGACCGCCGCCGCGAGGTTGAACTCGGTTTTGACCGACTTACCGGATTCAAAGAGGCTGAGCGTTGTCTCAACTGCGACGTACAGACAGTTTTCACGGAGACGAAATGCATCGAATGTGATGCCTGCGTCGATATCTGTCCAACGAGCTGCATCACATTCACTGCCAATGGTGAGGAGACCGACCTCAGGACCCGCCTCAAGGTTCCCGCAAAAAATGTCACTCAGGATCTGTACGTTTCAGATGTTCTGCCAACGACCAGAGTGATGGTCAAAGACGAGGATGTCTGTCTGCATTGCGGACTCTGCGCCGAAAGATGCCCGACCGCCGCCTGGGACATGCAGAAATTCTTTTATAACGTCGCAAAGACTTGCAGCGGGACGATCAAAATAACCAGATGAGTGAGCGCAAGGTAAACGATTTCGTCGTCCGCTTCGCCAATGTCAACGGGACAGGGTCGGCGAGTGCCAACTTCCTTTTCACAAAAGCCATATTCCGAATGGGAATACCGGTTACGCCGAAGAACATCTTCCCATCCAACATTCAAGGCCTTCCAACCTGGTATGAGGTGCGGATCAGTGAGAAGGGCAGGCTCGGCAGGCGCGAGGGAGTGGACCTGATGGTCTCAGTGAATCCACAGAGCATGGCCCGTGACGTTGCCTCGGTCAAAGCGGGCTGCTATTTCCTCTATGACAGCACGAAGCATCTTTCTCCTGAACTGGTGCGCGATGACATCAACTACATTCCCATTCCACTGATGCAGATGTGCAATGACGCATTCACTGATCCGCGTCAGCGCCAACTTTTCAAGAACATCATCTATGTCGGTGCCCTTGCGGAACTCATCGGGATTGAATTCGAAGTACTCGAAGGTCTGCTCGGTGACCAATTCAAGGGAAAGGAAAAGTTGATTGGTCCGAACGTTTCAGCTCTGAGAATGGGCGTCGACTATGTCAAAGCTAATGTTTCGGAACCCTTGAATCTGAGATTGGAGCGTCGAGATTTGGTCGGCGAGAAGATAATGATCGACGGCAACGCCGCCTGCGCCCTCGGCGCGATTTACGCGGGTGCTACGGTCGCAGCCTGGTATCCGATCACACCTTCGACGTCGGTCGTCGAATCCTTCAGTAAGTTTGCCGCTAAGTACCGGGTCGGCGAGGACGGTAAAAAGAAATTTGCCATCGTTCAGGCGGAGGATGAACTTGCCGCTATCGGTATGGTCATTGGCGCAGGCTTCAACGGTGCCCGCTCTTTCACGGCGACGAGTGGTCCGGGCGTATCACTAATGAACGAGTTTCTCGGGCTAGCGTATTTTGCTGAGATACCAACCGTGCTCGTCGACGTTCAGCGGACTGGGCCTTCGACAGGTATGCCCACGAGGACTCAGCAATCTGACATTCTTGAGGCAGCCTACGCTTCACACGGTGATACGAAACACATCCTGCTTTTCCCATCGTCACCGACGGAATGTTTTGAGCTGACCGCGGATGCTTTCGATCTGGCAGAAAGGCTACAGACTCCTGTGATGGTGATGACGGATCTTGATCTCGGCATGAACGACCACGTCACCGATCCTTTCAAGTGGGATGATTCGCGCAAATACGATCGAGGAAAAGTCCTCGATGCCGACGCCCTCGAGAAACTCGAACGCTACGGTCGATATCTTGACGTCGACGGTGACGGCATACCCTTCCGCACAATCCCCGGTACGCATCCGACCAAAGGAGCCTTCGTTGCGAGAGGGACTTCGCGCGATGAGTATGCGGTTTACACGGAAGACAGCGCGATATACCAAAGAAACATGGACCGTCTTTTGAAGAAATGGGAAACCGCCAAAGGCATCGTGCCGGCACCCCACTTTTATCAACAGAAAAACGGATCAAGAGACGGTGTGATTTTCTTCGGCACCTCGAGCTATGCCGCGGAGGAAGCGATCGATTTGCTCAAGGAAGACGGAATCAAGCTTGACGCGATGATGGTCAAGGCGTTTCCTTTCTCGAAAGCATTCGTCGATTTTGTCGAAGAGCACGATCGGGTTTTCGTCGTCGAGCAGAACCGTGACGCGCAATTTCGCTCACTGATGATGATCGAATGCGGTATGAGTCCTCAGAAGTTAATCTCGGTGCTCAATTACGACGGCATGCCAATCACCGCTGACAATATATACAAACAAATCAAGGGGGTCACAGAGTCCAAATGAGTTACGCACGTCCGAAATTCCGACACCCTGATCTGCCGAAAAACGCGTTGGGCTACACCGTCGACTATTACGAGGGTTCATTGTCGACACTCTGTGCCGGATGCGGACACGACTCGATAAGCGCCGCAATCGCACAGGCATGTTTCGAACTCGATATAGAACAGCACCGCGTCGCGAAGATGTCGGGCATCGGTTGCTCATCGAAGACCCCGGCATATTTCCTCAACAACTCCCACGGATTCAACTCGGTTCATGGGAGAATGCCCTCGGTTGCGACCGGCGCCAATCTTGCCAATAAAGATTTGCTCTATCTCGGCGTCTCTGGTGACGGTGATACCGCTTCGATTGGAATGGGCCAGTTCGCCCACGTCATACGTCGCAATCTCAACATGGTCTATATGGTCATGAACAACGGTTGCTACGGATTGACCAAAGGGCAGGACTCGGCGACGGCCGACGCTGGCTCAAAGAGTAAGGCGGGTTCAGTCAATCTCTTCGAATCAATCGATCTTGCGAGTCTTGCCGTCGAGCTTGGTGCGACCTTTGTCGCGCAGAGCTTCTCTGGAGACAAGCAGCAGCTGACGCCGTTGATCAAGGCCGCGATGCGTCATCCGGGTTTTGCCTTCATCAATGTCATATCCCCTTGCGTGACCTTCAACAACAATCCCGGATCGACTAAGTCATACGACTATGTCCGCGAGCACATGGAGGCGACTGCGACGTTCGATTTTGTTCCGATTCAACGCGAAATCACCGCTGATTATGGTTCGGGTACGACCGAGGAAATCTCCATGCATGACGGTTCGATTCTTCGCTTGAAGAAACTTCAGGAAAACTGGGACCCGCTCGACAGATTCTCGGCTGTCACCGCCCTCCAGTCGGCGCGAGAGAAACAAGAAATCCTGACCGGATTGCTTTATGTCGACCCAGATGCACATGATTTGCACGATTTGCTCGAGACATCTGAGCGCCCACTTAACTCTCTTGTCGAAGCGGACCTCTGTCCAGGTTCTGCGTTATTGGAAAAGATCAATTCAGGCAAGCGATAGAGAACAAGACATCTTGTTCTCTTCGCCGATTTCACACTGACCGCCTAAACAATCCGTCGCCAAATAACAGAGCTTTCAATTGAGGCCGTTCCGCAAAACTGCGAAAAGACTCATCGCGAATCTAGAACTAATCTTGCTTAGCGTCAGACGATGAATCGCCGAGTTGTATCTTTTTA
>CAXRBW010000212.1:0-2593 GCA_964228775.1 Pyrinomonadaceae bacterium
CTCGCAGTTTCTTTGCTGTGAGAAAATTTCGAAGCATAGCCATTCGTATCACGGTCACCTTCTGAAGCCGTGAACAGAGGCTGTCCCATCATTGGCATGAAAAGCACGTCACAATAATCCGGTATGCCTGTACCGCTCAGATGGGTGTGACTGAACCCATAAATAATTGAGTCTGAGTAGTGATATCCGGAACTTCCGTCCCAATTATCGATCCTCGTGTCTGGTGAAAGCTGGACCATTCCGAAAGGAACCGTCGCTCCAGGGAATGTGTGTCCGTGCCCACCGGTTCCGATGAAGGGATTGACTAAATCGCTGAGGTCTCTAAGACGTTCAGGGTGCGCTTGGGTGGTGAGCAGCATTACGAATGCCACAACGAAGAGAAGAGGCTTCTTCATGCGCGCAATCCTAATTCAAGACTATGCTTGATTCAATTCCGAAATTGGCTAAAAGTGGCAGAATCAGTATATATGCGTCAGCATATATATCAATCAACATGGGTGTAATAATCTATTTTAGAGGAAATGTAGTAACGCCCTTCGGGCGCTAACTTCGATCGAGAAGGTCCTCTTTCGTTCGAGATCTTCCAACGTGATTTTCCGATTCCTCGACCCTTCATTGACGATGGCATAGAGGGCTGAGTCGTTCAGTTCCACCCTACGGATCAATACACTTTCATCGGCACCATAAACTTTGAATTTTGGAAGGATGCCAGCAACACCGAGTCCAAGTCTGTAGAAGCTCTCAATTGGACCGAAGGTATCTCCAAGTTCGAGCGGGATGGGTGACCAGATAAATCTGCCCTCGCCCGCAGATATGATCCTCAGTCCTTCAACACGGGCCTTTTCAACCCGCTGAAGTTTTTCACCGGCGAACCTGACTCTGTGAACACCGTCACCGATTTTAAGTTCTTCGAACTGTCCGACTGGAAGTGCACCTTCATAATTCTCCGTGAATCGTGCAGCCGGTCTGAAATATTCATCTTCATCGACAAACCCTGTGACACAAATCGTCGCACCTCGCTTCGCTAATCTCTCGAGCTCATTCCAGCCTGCGACAGAAAATGTCCTCGGAGCCGGCACAATGATAAGCCGAGGAAAGTCCTCCGAGCTCGACAGCTTAGACAGTTGGTACTCACCAACTACAGACGCAGATTGAAGACAGTTGTAGTGTATGGTTCGGACCGATTTCTTCACGGCTTCCGTTGCGAGATTCCTCGGCGTGAACATCTGCGACTGGGGAATCACGATGCAGACATTAGGCCCCTTAGCTCCTGCGAAGCGGAACTGATTCGCCTTGATCACTTTGCAAATATCGCGGAAACGAAAAAATTCCTCCTTGAAGGATCCACTCGGTCTTTTGAATCCGATTGCCGATTCATTTTCGTTGTCCATGAAAGGATTGATGTTCCATATCCATTGGATGAACCCTGCACCGTCACCCCCAAACGAGGTAACTAGCTTACGTTCTAGTAGCTCGGCAGCGTCTCGATCCGAACGCCAAGCCATTGCGTCCTGGCGCTCATAGAACATCAACCCAGTCTCTTGGACCAAATTAGGAATGCCAGGTGATTTCGTGGAAAGAGAATCGAATAGAAGGTCATCGTTCGACCACCAATTATGAAGACCGGTCAAATCCAACTCAGCAGCATGGAACTGTTGCCCAGGACTGTCGCCGATACCAGCCTCGTCCTGTCCGACTGTCACGAGGTGCGCTGGGTTGCCGGCAGATTTCAGAGTGTCTCGCATCTGGCGAACCCAAGAGTTGAATGTATCTTGGGCGAAAAGACGGAAATCCATCGCCCGTAGAGGTCGCCGGTCACCATGGATGTTGATGCTGTCGAAGTCTTTGGTTGGTGGTAGCGAGAATGGGTCTTCATCAATCCGCAAACGCCACCGATCTGACAACTCCGTTCCAACATCGGTCACAGAGGCGCCAACCTTACTAATTAGAAACTTCCTCCAAGCCGCCCTCTCAAATTCATCGTAATTAGGCCTGCAACTCCAGAGCTGCTTCGGATCGGCGAATGAGGGTTCATTAATTAAATCCCATATAATCCCTCGAATACCCTTTGCCCGTGCTGCGAATGCAGAAAGGAATGCCCGCTGTCCCTTAATCGATTTGGGATCTAGATACGCATTTACACCACCGAAAGCGAGCGGCATAAAGGCGAAGAAAGTGAACATCACGCTGATGTCATGCTTTTGCGCAGTCAGAAGAAAGGCCTCAAAGGCTCGAAGGACGGATTCTTTAACCTTTCCGTTTTCATCGAAACATAACTTCCATCCCGTCCAAATTCCCGTGCGAACCATGTTCACACCAGTCGCGTTCATCTGCGCAAAATCGGCATCCCACTCGGCCACATTTGGCTCAAATAGAAAGCGGCGAGCGACCGACGAGGACATATAGGTGGTTCCCGTCACTGGAAACGGCCGTCCTCCACGCGTAAGACAATGCCCTTGTGCCTCACTCGACTCTACTGATGAGAGATCTGATGACTCGGAAAGAAGAAATGACAACGGGGAAGTGAAATCGAGAGTCTTCCCATCGGGTCTGCGCACCCTCCCACTCACCATTCCTACGTTGAGTCCTTTTC
>CAXRBW010000213.1:0-6524 GCA_964228775.1 Pyrinomonadaceae bacterium
CTAATCTGCTTGACACCGAGCCTGATCAGCTTCGCCTGCTGCGTGATGATCATGACTTCAGAGTCAGCATTGACCGGGAAGGATGCAACGACCTTTCCGGTCTTGGCGGTCGCCTTCATGCTGATGACGCCCTTGCCTCCGCGCTTGGTCAGGCGATAGCTCTTGACCTCGGTCTGTTTTCCGTAGCCCTTTTCCGAGACCGTGAGAATCTTCTCACTGCCGTCGGCGAGCACGGGGCATACCGCCACGCAGTAATCGCCCTTGCGTAGATTCACTCCGCGGACACCGCGTGCGACGCGACCCATCGGTCTAACATCGGATTCATTGAATCTGACCGCCATGCCCTCGTGGGTCGCAATGAGAATCTGCTTCTTACCGTCCGTGCTGATGACCTTCAGCAGTTCGTCGCCGTCGTCGATGTTGATGGCGTTGATACCGTTGGCACGGATGTTCTGATAGGCGGAGAGTTCCGATTTTTTGATGACACCCATTTTGGTGACCATCGTCACGAACATCTTCTCTTCGAAGTCCTTAACGGGCATGACCGTCACGAGCTTCTTGTCCGATGAGAGCTGGACGAGGTTGACGACCGCCTTACCGCGCGCCGCCGCATCGCCCTCTGGAATCTCATGGACCTTGATTTTAAAGACCTTTCCGTCATGCGTGAAGATCATCAGCGAATCATGCGTCGATGCGATGAAGAGATGCTCGACGAAATCCTCATTCTTGGCCTTCGCACCGAGCCTTCCCTTTCCTCCGCGTCCCTGCTTCGAATAGACCGAGACAGGTGTGCGCTTGATGTAGCCCGCGTTTGTGACGGTGATGACCACCTCCTCATCGGGAATGAGATCCTCGATGCTGAGGTCGACGCCGGCATTGACGATTTCCGTGCGACGGGCATCTCCGAAATTCTTCTTGATCTCAGCGAGCTCGTCGGCGATGACCTGCTTGAGCAGAGTTTCGTTCGCGAGAATGGCTTCGAGTTCGGCGATGTATTTAAGTATCGCCTCCAATTCATCGATGATCTTCTGGCGCTCAAGCGCCGAAAGCTTTCTGAGCTGAAGATCGAGGATCGCCTGCGCCTGGATTTCTGAAAATGCGAGGGCTCCGACGACTTTTTGGAGCTTCTTCGAAAAGTCTGCCGCCTTCTCCTCGGTTCCTTTCCACGCCTTGATCTCGCCGATTGTAGCGAATTCTCCCGTTAACCATTGCTTGGCCTCGTCAACGGACCGCGAATTGCGGATCAGGGGAATGATGTAATCGAGTGCGTCGATCGCCTTGTTGAGGCCTTCCAAGATATGTGCTCTTGCGCGAGCCTTCTTGAGATCGAACTCCGTGCGTCGTCTGACAACTTCTTTGCGGAAACCGACGAACGCCTCGATGAGCTCCTTGAGATTGAGAACGCGGGGCTGACCATCGACGATGGCGATGTTGATGATGCCGAATGAAGACTGCATCGGCGTCAACTTGTAGAGCTTGTTGAGTACTACCTGTGCGACCGCATCTCTCTTGAGTTCGATGACGATGCGCATCCCCTCGCGGTTGGATTCGTCGCGCAGCTCGGCGATACCGTCGAGCTTCTTCTCATGTACGAGCTCGGCAATCTTTTCAATGAGCCGCGCCTTATTGACCTGATACGGAATCTCGGTCACGACAATCGCGTCGCGCTCTTTCTCCGATCGGCCGATGCGGTCGACTCCCGCCCTCGCACGCATCTGGATGATGCCGCGGCCTTCGCGGTAGGCGCGATGGATTTCCTCGCGTCCATAGATGAAGGCACCTGTCGGGAAATCGGGACCGGGAACGAGTTTGATGAGTTCCTCAACCGTGGTTTCGGGCTTTTTCAGCACCGCAACGGTCGCATCGATGATTTCGCTGAGGTTGTGCGGGGGGATCTTGGTGGCCATGCCGACCGCAATGCCCTCTGATCCGTTGATCAGCAGATTCGGGATCTTGGTTGGAAGCACCGTCGGTTCTGAAAGCGATTCGTCGTAGTTCGGCGAGAAGTCGACCGTCTCTTTTTCGATGTCGGCGAGCACCTCGTTGGTGAGTTTCGCCATTCTAACCTCGGTGTAACGCATCGCCGCCGCGTTGTCACCGTCGATTGAACCAAAGTTACCCTGACCATCGACAAGTGGATATCTCAGCGAGAAGTCCTGCGCAAGACGGACAACCGTGTCATAGACCGCAGTGTCACCGTGCGGATGGTATTTACCGATGACGTCACCGACGACACGCGCCGATTTCTTGTATGGCTTGTTGTATGTGTTACCGAGTTCGTGCATCGCCCAGAGCACGCGGCGGTGCACAGGCTTGAGTCCGTCACGAACGTCTGGCAGCGCGCGTCCGATGATGACGCTCATCGCGTAGTCGAGGTACGACCGACGCATCTCGTCTTCGATATTGACTTGGATCTTGTCTAAATTCTGTTCCATCTAGGTATGAAAATCCTCTGCCGCGGAGTGGAAAATCAGAGCCGAGGAGACGACCGTTCGAGCGCGTCCCGTGCATTGAAATCCTATGCGGACTTATCTTTAGAATTTTACCGAAAATTCGGGCCTTTCGCAACCTCAAAAACAGTCATTTCGGGCCCGTTTTTTCGGGTCTGAAACGCACTTCTGAGAGACCCGACGCAAGGGCTCTCGAAGGCGGTTGCCAAAGTGTCATTTCGAATGATGTCCACGACTCGGCATCTGCCATAATCCGATTGTGTCACGGGCGCGATTTCCAAACCGATTCATCTATTCAGCGCTGCGCGTCTTCAGTCTTTGCGTGAGCAGATTGGTGTGGCGAATTTCATTCGTTGGAACTGAAAACATTCCCAATCAAGATGGCCGCGGCCTGATCGTCGCAGGCAATCATCAAACCTATCTTGATCCAGTTTGGGTCAGCATTCCGCTCAAGATGCAGGTGAGATATCTGGCGTGGGACATGGCATTTAGATGGCCTGTGCTCGGTTCGTTGATGCGGTATCTCGGTGCGGTTCCGGTAAACACCCGCAGCGGTAGAAGCACTGAATCCTGGCGCGAAGCGCGCATGGCGCTAGCGCAGGGAGCGGCGGTGATGATCTTCCCTGAGGGTGCGCGCGAATTCGGGGACGGCGCTCCGCTGGCATTCAAATCTGGTGCCGCGAGACTCGCAATCGAATCAGGGGTGCCCATCCTTCCTTTTGCTGTAAGGGGTGCGAACAGGGTCTGGGCCCAGGGCATGAAGTACCCGCGGCGCGGGACCGTTGAGATCGAATTCCTTCCGGTGCTCGAATTCGGCCCCTGCCCCGAGGGCGTCGATCGGCGAACTTTTGTGCGAATTTGCTCAGAAAAACTGGAAAGTACAATCGTCTCAAAAATGGATTTCTGAGCTAATAAACTGCCTCTTGAAGCCCAAAAGAGTGTCGAATAGAATACAGCCACAGAATTTCGGGGTCTTTTTGCCCTTTTAAGGCGTCAGAATCAGCATCACCGTCCATTCGACTGGAGGCAACCGGGATGAAATCGAAGATCTTAAGAATCGCCACCTCCTCATTGTGCGTTTCATTCGCACTTGCCCTTGCGGGCCTCAATTCATACGCACAGACCGATCCCAATCCGGACTCTCCCGCGCCAGTTCTCATAAGCGAGGAGGGGTCGACGCGTGCACTGACCTCACTCGTCCGCCGTAATCCGCGAGATGCTCGCAGCGGAATGCAGCGCTCGGCGTTCCAGCCAGGTTCATATGCGACGCTGTTCGTCACGAATCTAGATTTGATTGAGGGTGAAGGCGCAAATTCAATCCGCGTATGGGCCGAGGACGGCAAGAAACGGGTCTTCAGATTTCCCATTATCGATTTCCGCACAGTCCCCGGACGCGAATACGTTTACGCGGTCAGCGTTGTTCTGCGCGATGAGATCGGCTACTTCGACCCGCCGACCTACGGCGACCTTCTCATCAACGTCGCGTGGCGCGGAATGACGAGTAATAAGGTCCGTCTCGCCTACGGAGCATTCGGCGGTGCGGTCGTCGATGAGCCTGGGGCGGTTCCAACACCATTTCCTCTGGTTCCGCCTGTCCGAAAATCCGATGAACCGTCACTAACGGGCGAATATCGCTATGCCGGTGACGCCAAGCGCCTTCTAGAGCAAGCATCATTCGGTCCGTCTCGGGCCTCGGAAGAGCGCGTCCGCATGCTCGGTCTCCGCGGATGGCTGAACGAACAGTTCAAGCTTCCCTACTCGACATATCTCGCGTCGTATCCGACCTCCGTACTCAAGTCACTTGATTCGACACTTGTCGGAATCGGTTGCGGCAACGGTGCGGGCGGAACTGATGCGACATGCATCCGCGACTACTACACGATGTATCCGCTGCAGAATTGGTTCTACAAACAAGCAATGTATGGAGACCAGCAGCTGAGGCACCGGACGGCATGGGCGCTCAGCCAAATCTGGGTGACCTCAGGTCTTGAGAACAACCAGTCGGGTTGGATGATCGAGTATCACAAGATTCTCAGCAAGCATGCCTTCGGAAATTGGAGAAACCTCATGTATGACATGACTGTTTCTCCAGCGATGGGCAACTACCTCGACATGGTCCGCTCGACGAAGACCAACCCCAACGAGAATTACGGACGTGAGATTCTCCAACTTTTCAACGTCGGACTATTTCTACTCAATCAGGACGGAACACTTCAACGGGATGGGCAAGGAAATCCGATAGACACCTATACTCAGGCCGAGGTGGATGCCTTCACGAAAGTCTTTACCGGTTGGAGCTTCTGCGAAACCACAGGAACCTCCTGCCCCAATAGAACAATCAGTGCTCCGAACTACAAGGACCCGATGCTGCTCGCGACGGGTAACCATGACCTGACTTCGAAGACTCTGCTCAATTACAGCGGCGTCACCACTCGGACCGTTGCAGCCTGCACGGGATGTACGACTGCAGCGGCAATCAACACTTACGCCAGCAACTCGCTCAACCAGGCACTCGACAACATCTTCTATCATCCGAACACCGCACCATTCGTCAGCAAGCTCTTGATTCAGAATCTAGTAACGAGTGATCCGAGTCCCGCTTATGTCGGCAGGGTCTCAGCGGTCTTCACTGCAAACCGGACAAATCCCGTCCAGATGCAAGAGGTACTGAAAGCGATTCTTCTCGATCCAGAGGCAAGGGGCTCGGTCAAGACAGATACCAGATACGGCAAACTGCGCGAGCCTGTGATTCTGACCACGAACCTTTTGCGCCAGTTCGATGCGCTTGCGGTCGATGGAGTCAATGAGAGCGATGGCGTTATCAATGGTTATGCATCCTACATGCTCCAGAACACCTTCAACCCGACGACCGTGTTCAACTATTACCCTTTCGAGTATGTGATTCCTGGTACGACGATTCCCGGACCGGAATTCGGAATCTACAACACTGGCTCGTCGGTCGCGAGATTGAACATCGTCAACGCGATGGTCTACAGCCAGATCGGTGTCGGCACCAACAGTCCCGCTGGCACGAAGCTTCGATTCATTGACGCACAGGCGGTCGCGGCTGCCGATCCGACCAGCAACCGACTGGTCGACTACTTAAGCGAGAAGATGCTGCATCGGTCTATGTCGCCACAGATGCGGACCTCGATACTTACCGCGGTCAATGCCATCACCGGCACGACCTCCGCGACATATCTCGCCCGCGCTCAAACAGCGGCGTTTTTGATTGCGAGTTCGTCGCAATACCAGGTGCAGAGGTGACCTCATGAAAAAAGACAGACGTGAATTTTTAATCAACTCGTGTTCGGCTCTGACGATGGTCGCCCTCGCCACGCAGATGCGTCACTTCGGATTAATGAGTGCGATGGCACAAACGTCAAAGAGGTCGCGGGCAGCGGCATTGCCGTCTGATTACCGAGCGCTGGTCTGCATTTTCCTGTCGGGCGGAAACGATTCGAACAACATGATCGTGCCGAATCACAGTAGCGGGAGTGTCAGCAACTACGCAGCATACTCTTCGCTGAGATCGACACAGGGACTCGCCCTCGCACAGTCGGCGCTGCTTCCCATCAGTGTCCCGCGAATCGGCGGCCTCACCTAGGGTCTGCATCCCAACCTTGGACCCTTGGCAACGGGCGGCATCAATAACGGTATCCATGAACTTTGGGCTCAAGGTCGCCTCGGCGCCGTAACGAACGTCGGCACACTCGTCGCACCGACCACTAGAACTCAGTACCTCAACAACACCGTCAAGAAGCCATATCAGCTCTTCTCGCATTCGGACCAGGTCAATCAATACCAAGGCGGTCGAAGCGACACGCAGCCATTCAGCGGATGGGCCGGCAGAATATCCGATCTGAGATCGGGTCTTGATAACCCAAACGGGCTCGTACCGATGATCACTTCGATCTCGGGGGCACAACTTTTCACTTCGGGTCAGTCGACTCTTCCATTGACGATTGCCGACAGCAACACGCTGCTGAGCAACGTGCTCAACCCTCAGGGTTTCACCACCAACAACGGTCCTGCGAGAAAGACTTCATTCGATCAGCTCCGCAGCTATGACCT
>CAXRBW010000214.1:0-10118 GCA_964228775.1 Pyrinomonadaceae bacterium
AGGGTGACAATCTCTATGTCACAGTCCCGATAACCGTTCCTGAGGCCGCGCTCGGCACGAAAATAGAAGTGCCCACCTTGGAGGGAAAGGCCCAGCTGAAGATTCCAGCAGGCACGGAATCGGGACAAAAGTTCAGATTGCGCGAACGAGGATTTCCCAGCCTGCGCAATCCGACTCTCAGGGGCGATCAGTTCGTAGAGGTTCAAATTACACTCCCGAAAGTGATTTCCGAGGAGACAAAACAGATTTTGAGAGACTACGAAAAAGCGAACCCGGAGAATCCGAGGTTCGAAATGGGTCTCGACTAGGAGCATGTTGTGAGGCAAAAGTTAAGGACATATACAATCAGCGCAGTCGCCGAGCTTTACGACATTCACCCGCAAACTCTTCGCATGTATGAGCGAGAGGGTCTCCTAAAGCCGTCTCGATCCCTCGGGAATACAAGGCTTTACACCGATGCTGACCTCGAAAGACTCGAAGTCATACTTTCCCTCACCCGTGAGCTCGGAGTGAATCTCGCGGGAGTCGAGATAATCATCAACATGCGTGAAAAAATGCATGAGATGCAGAGAGAATTCGAAAGATTCATCAGCTACGTTCAAACCCATGCGAGCGATATCTCGAATCGGGTCGGTGATTTTTCCGATTCAGGGGCTTTGATTCCAGTTTCGCGCATCACCATTCACACTTCTGTCAAAACCTCGCACGAGGACGAAGAATAAAACTCTTTACAAACCTCAGCGGCTGTTGGAAAATCGTCGCTCTCGGCGTTGCCTAAATATCCCAATTTAGGAGCCAATAGATGTTTTCAAATTCAAACGGTGGCCTGTTTCTGGCCATCCTCCTCTTCTCTCTTTTTTCCATTCTCAACACGACATCAAGCGCACAGGACCTCGATACCGTAACGGTCAGAGGAAAGGTCCTGAATGTGTTGGGACAAAGCCTTCCTGATGCAGCTGTCGAATTGATCTCAAATGACGGCAAGATGATTGCGGCCGAAAAAACCCGCGGAGATGGCTTTTTCATTTTCCATCGACTCAGACCCACTTCATACGAGATCAAGGTTCACGCCGAAGATTACGCACAGAAATCAATTGTGCTGGCCGACCTTCGAGCGGGCAATCCGATTCTGGTCACGATTGTTCTACTGAAAGTAACAGTGAAAGAATCGGTCGAAGTGTCGATCGGAGGAAATGCATTAGATCGAATGCCATTCGGTGCATTCGGAAAGTCTTTTTCCGGAGCTGAATTATCCGATCTTCCCGTCTGGGGTGCCGGGCAGATTGAAATCGCAAAGCTGGTGCCCGGTGCGTATGAATCAGCCCTCAGCACCGCGTCACTCTCGGAAGACCCTGCCGCGAGGCCATCACCATTTGAGCAGGGTCCGATTTCGCTCGGCGGCGGGACCTCATATTCCAACAATTTCACAGTCGATGGATTCGACAATAATGACGACCGCACCGCAGGCCTTCTATTTGATCCTTCAGCCGAAGAGATAAAGGAGGTGCAGGTAATGACGCAGCAATTCTCTGCTGAATACGGAAGGGCCTCGGGCGGCAGAATCAATGTCATTTCCATCGACCCAGAAGGAAAACTCAGGGCAACGGCGAGTTACCGGTTGCGCGATGAGCGATTGAATGCGAATTCATGGCAGAACAACAGTCGCAACCAAGTGCGACGGAGGTTGAGGGAAGGTATTTTATCGTTCCAGTTATCCACGAAGGGCAGACGGTTCAAGGACCGCGAGATCTTTGCCGTTGTAACTGGAGAAATCGGACGAAACCTCAAGAACTCGTATATCGACACCTTTCTACCTGTAATCGTCAACACCCGCTTTCCCATCACAAGACCAAACACTGGCTCTCCGATCTGCGAGAGTGGAAATATATCGGACTGCACCGCAAACCCTCCCTCGGCGGGGATGATGGTTCCTTATCGAACGCAGATGCCGACACCGGACAAACTGATGGGTGTCGGAATGAGATTTGGCATTGAATTGTCGCCTCATCTAAACGTGCAGTTAGGATTCAATCAATCGGTGAAAAATAGCGGATCGAGTATTGAATCGACGGCCCGCCTGGAAGAGGCGTTTCAGCTTCGAACCATCGACACCACCTCGGTAAAAGGTATGCTTCGATGGCAGGGTACGAGATGGTTTGGGCAGGCCCAATTTCAGCGTTCATCGCATTCTCCATCGTACCAATCGAGTGACAGGTCACTGCCCGTCATCATCGTCAGCTTTAAAGATCCTGACACGAGCCTTTCGAAGTCACTGGTCGCGGGCGCCGCAAACTCGAGTACGCTGCAGAACTTCTCTGATTACAGAACTGAAAATAAAAGCCAACTCAAATCATATCTTGGAATAGCTAGCGAGAGATCGGAACTCCGATTTGGGGGTGAATATCAATCGGTGGAATCACTCGCGAGTGAACTTGAGGACGGGTCAGGCACCTTCAACTTCGCAAGCATGTTCGATTACGGAAGGAACCGATTGTCGAGATACAGACAGGCATTCGGGTTACGCAGCGACGTTCAGAATACCTACGGTTCATTTTGGTCCAACATCGAATCTCGTCTATTGGCTCGCGCAACTGCCACCTTCGGATTCAGATTCGAACATGAGTCAGCAATAGCAGACGGCTCAAACCTTGCCCCACGTGCGGCATTTGTCCTCGGCCCCGTTACAGATGGAAAGTTAGTTTTTCGGGTCGGGATTGGAACCTTTTTCAACAGGGTACTGCTGAGGACTGTCGGAGATTCAGTCAGATCCGCCCGTGGTGATGCGGCTTACTTCGATTCTAGTCATATCGGGACATCGGCTCTCGACCAAAGAAGGATTGCAATATTGGCGATGATTGCCGAAAGATTTCCGACCGGATTTAAAAGTAGTTCTGATCTTTTGGATTTTATCTCTCATACAAACTGCGGTTCGGTATTGATGCCAGTAGCCTGTCCGAGAACCTTGGGAATGGAATACCAATCAGCGACTGACCGAAGGATTTCACCTGATGCACGAATTCCCCGAAGCCGGCAGCTGAACATCGCCGTTGAAAAGCGACTGGGTGAATTCGGTACCGCCTCGATTACTTTCGGAGTTAATGAAACTGTCAGACTCTGGCGAGAAGTGAACATCAACGCGCCGATTCTTCCGCTCGGTTTTTACGATTGGACGGATTTTCTCGTCAGGAATCCATTTGAGTTCATCAATTCTAACGGCACGAAGAGAACTTATGTCTTTTACCTTGGTAACCCTTTGTCGCAGGGCGTTTCGACGCAGCCTAACGGCTCCGCATCTTGCACCACGACGAGGACTATCACATGCTTCGTAAACCTGAATTGGATTGGCACATCTTCAGCCACGCCAGAGTCGGCGGGCCCCGATTCAACCAATGCAGTGGGCTCGCCCCTCGGAATTGCAGGCGCAGCGGTGTCGAGATTTCGACCCTATGGTTCCAGTGTCGACCGGGGAGAAATCAGATCGATCGGCAGAGCAAGCAGTCACTCGCTAAGTTTCGAATTGAACCTACGACAGCGGAATATTCTTGGGGCAATTTTCAATATCGACATTTCTTATGTACTCGGACTACTCCGCGACGATGGAATCAACAACACGAGCGATGCGGAAATCAACGGTGATTTCAGTCGCGAATGGTCGCGCGGTCTTCAGGACCGAAGACATCGTTTCTCAAGTATTGCTTCAGTCAGGCTTCCTCACAGACTCGGCGGTTTCAATGTCTCTCAAATCTTTCATTGGGCAAGTTCGGCACCGTTCAATATCGGGACAGGGACCGATCGGAATCTTGACGGATCATCGACTGATCGGCCAATTTTCCTTGCGTCCCTAGAGTCGCTCCAATGGCGTAGGCCCGGTGCACAAGACCTCAATCCCTTCAATGCTTTTTCACTTCCACCGATTGGAGCATCTAGTGGAAGTCTTCCAAGGAACGCAGGTATCGGCCCGGCCGTTTCGGGGCTCGATGTAAGGATGTCGAGGCAGATTTCGATTGGGAGAAATATGGTGATGTCACCTGGGATCGAAGTTAAAAATGTTCTTAACTCAGCAGTCTTCAGTTATGGGGCGGAGTATGTAGATTTCTCGGCACTTGGAATGGCACCAACCCCAACACAGCTAGCGCGGCGGAATGACTTTCTTGTTCCAACTAGGTCGATGAGTCCGAGGGAGATCCGATTGACCGCTCGAATACAGTTCAAGTGAGGCAGGTTCTCCGGGCAGTTTCATCCTCTTGACATTGACGCCGCCGTCAAGGTTTTCGATGCAGTTTTTTGCTGATTCTTATTGCAGATTCGGGATTTGACTATCCACCTGCAAACCAACAAAATATAGCGTTAATTCCACGACAGGCACGACTTCATAATGTTTAAGTTACAGCGACTCGAAATAACCGGGTTCAAATCATTCGCTGACTACACCGAGATCGTTTTCACGGGAAACGGCATCACGGCGGTGGTCGGACCGAACGGTTGTGGAAAGTCGAATGTGAGTGAAAGCATCTCGTGGGTGCTCGGGGAGCAGCGCCCTAAAGCGCTTCGCGGTGCCGAAATGAAAGATGTGGTCTTTCAAGGTACGAAAGCCCGAAAACCCGGTGGAATGGCAGAAGTGGTGCTCCATCTGGTCCGGGACGGGGATGTCGAACTCTACGATGACGAAGAAGATCTCACTGAGATAGACGAGGCCCTCGGGGCGATCGACGAGGCGGCGGTCGATGTGGATGCACTCGAGACGGGGAGTCAATCGGCTGAAGACGGCGGGCAATCAGAGTCCTCGGAAACAACAGAATCTTCAGTCATCGACGAGCAGCCTGTCGCAACCGAAGCCGAAGTGATAGAGGGTGAGGTTGTTACCGAGAAAAGAATTAAAACCAAGCGTCACTGGAGACCTCGTAGATTTGCACTTGAGTTCGCTCCCGGCGAGTCGATCTCTGTCACGCGTCGACTCTATCTCTCGGGCGAGAGTGAATATCTGCTCAACGGCAAGATTTGTCGTCTGCGCGACATCCAAGATTTATTTGCAGGCACAGGTCTGAGCGGTGCTCATTATGCAATTATCGAACAGGGTCGCATCGGTCAGATTCTTTCAGCGAAACCTGCCGAAAGAAGAAGCCTGATTGAGGAAGCTGCCGGGATTTCAAAATTCAGGACCCGCCAGCGCGCTGCAGAGGCACGTTTAGAGGGGGCAAAGAGCAACCTCCATCGCATCTCCGACATAGTCTCGGAGGTAGAAAAACAAGCTAATTCACTTCGTCGTCAGGCCGCGCGAACCCGACGATACAAACAACTCAGAGAAGAGTTCAGGGTGCTCCTAAAGCAACTTTTCGTCGGTGAAGGACGCTACCTGACGGATTTGGTCGCTGAGCTCGAAGTAAAACTCACCGAAGCAGTCAAAAAAGAACACGAGCTTCAAGAAGTCGCCGAAAAGAAAGAGGTGGGCTTCAAGGAAGCAACGTCGGCGGCAAGAACGGCAGAAGAAGCCCTTGCAGCAGTTAGGGCGCGTCATGCCGATAACGCACTCGAACGAGACCGAACCGCTCGCGAAAAGATATACCGTGAAGAGCAGGTTGAGGCACTGAGAAGTCGTGCGGCAACCCTGCAGGCGGAACTCGTCACACTCAACGAGCGACTCGAACTCTGCAAGTCGGAAATCGAACGACTAAAGAAAGAGGAAGAGAAAGATCGAGCAGAGGCAGACGTTGCGCGTGCCGCATTCAAAGAAGCGGAGGATTTGCATCTCGCCAAGGTCGACGAATTAAGAAAAATCGAAGCAGAGTTGGAAATTGAGCGCAACGCGGTCATCCAGCACACCGCGGCCGTTGAAAGATTTGGCGAGATCGAGAGACAGCTGAACTACAACCTTGAGAGACTGACAGAGAGGGTGGAAGGACTCCAGCGCGAGGGTATAAGGGCTGATGAGTCTCTTATCAGCCACTCGCAGGAGGCGACCAAACTCGAATCTGAACTCAAGGAGAAAAGAGAAAGGCTTTCAACTTTCAATCAAGAAAAACAGGCCTTGCTCACAGTCACTGCGGACTCCCGAGGTTCGTTGCAGACCGCGGAAAAAACATTGGCCGAGATGCAGAGCGAGCACTCGCTCAAACAAAATCGACTAGAGACTCTTCGCGAACTCGATCAGCAACGTGCGGTTTACGCTCCTGCAGTTCAAAAGATATACGCCAACCAATCCGAAATCGGAGTGACATTTCTTGGAACCCTGGCTGAGAAAATCGATGTCGACAAGGGAAATGAGAGGGCGATCGAAAATCTATTCGGACCATATCTCGAGACGATTCTTGTCGAAACCTCAGAAGATGCGCGCAAATTGATTTCATGGCATCGGGCGAACGGTGGCGGGCGCCTCTCGGTTCTTGTGACTGGGCCTCTAGGTAGTGGCGGAAAATCGTTCTTCGGATTCGGATCTTCTTCAAACAACAAGCTTGGATTCCCCGACGATTTGGCTGTCGTACTTAAAGAGGTGTTCCCGCTCGAGATGGCGGCAGTGCCGACACGAAGCATCACTAATGCCGACTCAGATGCTCGTGCCTCTTTGATAGATGAAGAGGGTAGCTTTGTTCTCTCGGGACGCTTCTTCGTAAGTGACGGCAAGGTCGAGGGAGATGCCGGGCCATCCGTTCTCAGCTTCAGGCGCGAAATGCGGGAGCTAGAAGGTGCGATTGGAGAGCTGGCTTCGAAACTACAACAGGCCGAACAGAGCACAGTTTCAACGCGTCAGGCGTTGAGCGCGAAGGAAGAGCAGGTGGTCGACCTTCAGTCCTTGATTGTTCAGATCGAACGTGACGTTCTCTCACTTGAGATTCAGGAAAAGACGGCGAAACAGGAGACTGAGCGAGCTGAGCGTCACAAGAAAGTCGTCCTCGACGAAACCAAATTAGTCGAGGGTGAAATCTCTGATCTAAGGCTTCGGCTCCAAGAGGCTAGAGAGAGCGCGTCCCTTGCTGAAGCCGCCCGTGTGCAGAGCTCAAATACCCTCGAACAAATCGCATCGAGAATAGGTGAGGCACGGAATCGTATCGAGGCCGATATGGCCGCGCTGAACGATAAGCGCACTTTCGCGGCCACCAGCGATGAGAGACAAAGGTCTGCTCAAAATGCAGTGCAGAGAATCGAAGCTGAATTCCGCGATTTGGAGAATAGAAAAGTCAGAACCGAGGCTGATCTCCACGAGAATGAAGGGAAAAGTAAGTGGCTGGTGGACTCGCTCGAGGAAATCAACCGAAAGATTGCCTGTGCAGCCGAAGAGATTGCGAACGAAACTTTAGAGCTGGGCAATGCTACGGCGATGCTTACTGAGGCAAGGAATCTGGCCGACACGCTCAGCAACGAGCTCAGTGAACTTAATAGAACCGTTGCTGAGGCTCGTGAGGAGCGGGCTGCCATCGATATAAGAAAGGCAGAATCGGTCACGGAACTCAAAAACATAAACGACAAATGCGCTCAAGAAGTCGGGTCATCGTTGGCCGAATTGGTCGAGCGTGAAGAACTCGAGGAAGGTTTCGACCTCGTGGAAGCACGAGGACGATCTGTTGAATTGAGGGAGAAACTTGAGGACTTCGGCGCGATCAACATGCTAGCTCTCGAGGAACTGACCGAGTCTGAAGAGCGCTTGGTGTTTTTAACGTCGCAGATGAACGACATTGTCGATGGTATTGCGGCGGCAGAGGAAGCCCTGAGAGAAATCAAGAGTCGTTCACGAGAACGATTCCGAAAAGCATTCGAGTCAATAAACGAAAACTTCCAGGAATTTTTTCGAGAGCTTTTCGGTGGAGGCCATGGTGAGATGACCCTGCTCGAGGCCGATGACATCCTCGAAGCAGGCATTGAAATTGTCGCTCAGCCGCCCGGTAAGAGGCTTCAGAATATTCTGCTTCTTTCAGGTGGCGAAAAGGCGATGACTGCAATCGCCCTTGTGATGGCGATTTTCAAATACAGACCTTCCCCCTTCTGCCTTCTTGACGAAGTCGATGCTCCACTTGATGAGGCCAACGTTGGAAGGTTTGTGACGAAAGTTGCTGAAATGGCAGAAAAGACTCAGTTCATCGTCATCACCCACAACAAACGGACTATGGAGGCCGCTAAGGCGCTGTACGGTGTGACCATGCAAGAGCCGGGAGTTTCCAAGGTGGTGTCGGTAAGGTTTGAGTGATTCTGCGCTCCTATAAATTGATGCGCCTGACTCTGATGATATCTGCGCTGGTGACTTTGTCGGTCACCGGCGCTTTTTCACAACAAAAAAAGAATGAGCGACCAGATGGCAACATCAAGAGAGAGGCTGCTCAACCCGTAGCCGTAGATGATGTTGAGTTCGTGTATGAGTTTGCTCAGCCTAATTTCGTCAACCGACGCATCAGTATTCGGCACGGATTAAGTGGTAAAGGACGGATCGAAATTGAGACTGCCGAGTCAGAGGAGATATTGAATGAGGAGTTATTCATTCCCTCAGATTTCCTAAAGAGAATACGAGACTCTTTGAACTCACTAGCGTTTTTGGACTCCTCGACTATCTATCAATACCAGAAAGAATACCCACATCTCGGAACCACGATATTCACCTACAGGGTCGGATCAAAGAGTAGAACGGTAAAAATCACCTACACTGAAAACCCATCAATGAAGGCCATCCTTGGTGAGTATCGGAAGTTAGGCCAACAGACCATTTGGGTCATGCAAGTCCGAACCGCGCGGGATATGAGGCCTCTGGATACACCTGGACTCATGGACATTCTTGAAGACTATCTGAAAAGAAATGAGCTTTCCGAGCCAATGGGACTGGTTCCCTTTCTCGGGGAACTCATGGACGATGAACGCCTTCCGCTGATTGCCAGAAACAAAGCCGGGCGAATTCGGGACGCTATAAATCGTGCTGGAAGGTCGAATTAGTCTGACTATTTGAACTTAGCCGTCGAGCTTCTTTTTGTTTTCAGCGGGTACTCCGACAGCGAGCGTGCTAGGTGGAATGTCTTTAGTCACAACACTGCCGGCTCCGGTTGCCGCTCCATCGCCCACCTCAACCGGCGCTACCAGCATCGTGTCAGAACCAATCTTGACGTCATCGCCTATCTTCGTTCGATGCTTTTTTTTGCCATCGTAATTGCATGTGACGGTGCCGGCTCCGATGTTCGTGCGGTTACCTATTTCCGCATCACCAAGATATGACAGATGATTTGCCTTCGAAGATTCTCCAAGAACGGTCTTTTTCAACTCGACAAAGTTGCCGACCTTAGAACCATTTTTCATTCGAGCCTCACCCCTCAGGTGAGCCATGGGTCCGATACGACAGTCATCTTCAACGATAGAATCACTTACAACAGAATTCTCAAGTATCTCAACCCCACTGCCAATCTTGGAATCTGTGATTCTTGAGCCACTGCGGATCTCACAGCCCTCGCCAATAATCGAACTGCCTTCGATGGTGACATTTGGATGAAGAACCGTGTCTTTGCCGATGACGGTATCGGCGCTGACATAGGTTGTCGACGGATCGAGAAGGGTCACGCCGAACTCCAGCATCAGACGGCTGTTCGTGCGTTTTCTGAGCAATCTTTCTAGTTCTGCAAGCTGGGCTCGGTTGTTTACCCCTTCAATTTCGAAAGAATCATTGTGCCGATGAACCGCAACGGCATCCCCTTCAGATTTCAGCAGGCTTGGAACATCGGTCAGATAGTATTCGCCTTGTGCATTGTCATTTTTGACTCTCTTGAGGGCGGCAAGGAGTTTTGGGGAATTGAAGCAGTAGATGCCGGAGTTCACTTCTTTTATCTGAAGTTCTTCATCGTTCGCATCCTTTTGCTCGACGATTCGACTGAAGATCCCGTTTCGGTCTCGGACCATTCGGCCGTATCCAGTCGGATTTTCGATTCGCACACTCAGAATGGTGCAGGCGGCACCGATTTCTCCATGGTTTTGATGTTGCCTTAGAAGCGATCCGAGAGTCTCGTGTCGGATGACCGGCACATCTCCAGACAGCACAAGCAAGGTGCTGCTTTCGCTCTCTTCAAGAATGGAGCGGGCGCAATCGACTGCATGACCTGTTCCAAGCTGCCTTTCCTGACGGACGAATGATGCGACTCCGTCACCTAGCTCACGGT